>JAUYTF010000303.1 GCA_030695285.1 Eubacteriales bacterium
GAGCTCTATTTGAGCGAGGTTTCGTTTTATCAAAAGGACGAACGCGAGCGCGTCAATCAGGAACGCGCAAAGGCGAGAAAGCTCTCCTCCCTGCGCTCGTTTTTTAAGTTTTTACACAAGCAGGAGTATCTGCCCTCCAATGTGGCGTCGCTGGTCGATATTCCGAAGCTAAACGAAAAAGCGATCATACGACTGGAACCAAACGAGGTTGCCGATCTGTTGGATTTGGTAGAGAATGGTGAAGGACTGACTGATGGGCAGAAAAAGTATCACGATGTGACAAAATTGCGCGATGTTGCGATCCTCACGCTCTTTCTCGGCACAGGAATTCGTATCAGCGAGCTGGTCGGCATTGATCTACACGACATTGACTTTGGGAACAACGCGTTCGTGGTCACACGAAAAGGTGGCAACGAAGATATCCTCAACTTCGGCGAAGAAGTGCACGCGGCTTTAGCGGATTACTTCTGCGTACGTGAGAAGCTCTCTCCCCTGCCGGGTAACGAGCGCGCGCTGTTTCTCTCCATGCAAATGCGGCGCATCAATGTTCGCACGGTTGAGCTGCTGGTCAAAAAGTACGCAAAGCTCGCCGCTCCGCTAAAGAAGATTACGCCGCATAAACTCAGAAGTACCTACGGCACCATGCTTTATCATGAGACAGAGGACATCTATCTGGTTGCGGATGTGCTGGGGCACAAGGACGTGAACACCACCCGAAAGCACTACGCAGCCTCCAGCGAGGAGCACAAGCGCATCGCCGCAAAAAAAATCAAACTAAGAGATGACTAACGCTTTGTGTGCGCGCGCCTCGCGCGAACGCCAAACGTCATCGGCAGCGTCTTCGCTTCCATAGGCTCTTCCTCTTTTCAGTCATCAAACAAATCCGGCACTAATCTTTCTTCCGGTTCCGCTGCAACCGCCTCTACCCTTTCAGGGGTAAAATCATCGACAAGATACACGCCGGAGATCGAAATCTCAGCAAACGCGCGCGCGTCCTGATCCAGACACCGAAAACAATTGTCGCAGATCTTATTGGGATCGAGCTCACAGCGCTCGTCGCACGCGCCACAGTCGTTGCAAACCTTATCAGCTTGTAGAATACACCGCTTCATAAAAAAATCACCAGTCTTCCGAACATATGTTTGCAATATTTGCGAGTATATGCTAAAATCATTTTAAAGTCAAGCGGTGTCGCGCGAACGGAGGTTGTTGATTCACCATGAAGAAATTAGCTGATCCACAGCAGGTGATTCTCGATTATATGATCTCGTTTACCGAGGAACATGCTTATCCGCCTTCGGTTCGGGAAATCTGCGCCGCGGTGGGGCTAAAATCGACGGCGACGGTACACACGCACCTAAGAAACCTCGAGAAACGGGGCATCATCACACGCGATCCTTCCAAGCAGCGCGCGGTGTTCATCAACGCCGACCAGTTGCCTGAGAAGGATCGAAAGCCCTATGCAGTTCCGCTGATTGGCCGCGTTGCCGCAGGTATTCCCATGCTCGCCGCGGAGAACATCGAGGACGCCTTTCCGCTGCCGGATGTGCTCATGCACGGCAAGGAGCCCACAGAGGTCTATATGCTCCGCGTCGACGGCGAGAGTATGCGCGACGCAGGCATTCGCGACGGTGACATTCTCGTGGTCAACCACAACTGCAACTGCACAAACGGAGATATCGTTGTAGCGCGCGTTCAGGGCGAGAGTGCGACGGTTAAGCGCTTCTTCCGCGAAAAAGAGCGCGTACGTCTGCAGCCGGAGAATGAATTCTTTGAGCCGATCTATGTGCCGTATGACGAAGTAGAGATCTCCGGCAAGGTCATCGGCCTCCTGCGCACGATATAGTTTCTTCTCATCGCGCAATGCAACATTATGATTTCAAACGGATCAAAGCCCCCACTCGATCAGCGCATCGCAGGCGAGCATACAGGCAATACGCGCGTGTGCATAGGTCAGTGCGCCTTGTAGATAGGCGGTATACGGTTCCCGAATCGGGCCATCCGCGCTGAGTTCTGTGGTGGCCCCCTGCACAAATGCGCCCGCCGCCATCACAACCTGATCTTCATATCCCGGCATATCCCACGGCTCCGGAGACACAAAGCTGTCCACCGGCGCCGCTTTTTGTATACTCCGGCAAAAGGCGACGAGCGAATCCGCATCCGGAAACTGCACCGCCTGAATGATATCCGATCGAATAGCGTCATACAGCGGCATCGTGAGCAGGTTGAGCTGCTCAAACACGCGCGCAAACAGCGCGGCACCCTTGACGCACTGTGCGATGACATGGGGAGATAGAAACAGCCCCTGATAAAACAGCCGGTAGTCGCCCGCATAGGATCCGACCTCCGCGCCCATACCGGGAACGCTATAACGCTGGGCAATGCGGTCGATCAACGCTTCTTTCCCCGCGATATAGCCGCCGGTTGGCGCGAGTCCTCCACCGGGGTTTTTGATGAGCGATCCTGCGATGATGTCCGCCCCCTGCGCGGTGGGTTCCGTCGCCTCGACGAATTCGCCATAGCAGTTGTCCACAAGGATGACGGCGTCGGGAAACCAATCGCGCACGCGGTCAAACGCCTCTTTCATCTGCGCCATGGTGACAGCTTCGCGCCAGGAATATCCGCGCGAACGCTGGGCGTAAACGATCTTGACGGTTCGAGCGCTTACTGCCTGAATCGCATCCAGATCGATCTTGCCTTGTTCTGTCATCGCAACCGATTGAAACGCGATGCCCATTCGCTTGAGCGAATTGGGTGCGTCTCCGCGCACACCGACGGCCTCGAGCAGCGTATCGTAAGGCTTACCCGTGATGGAAAGAATCGTATCCCCCGGCTCGACGAGGCCAGATAGCGCGATGAAGATCGCATGCGTACCGTTGACGAACTGTGGGCGGACGAGCGCTTTTTGCGCCATCAGCGCGTGAGCAAACACGCGATCGAGCGTATCCCTACCGATGTCGTCATAGCCATATCCCGTAGTGGGCGCAAAATGCCGCGTGCTCACGCGCTCCTGCCAGAACGCCTCGAGAACCCGCTGCTGATTGACCATCTCCACCGCGTCTGCGCGGCGAAAGACGTCACTCAAATATCGCTCCGCGCTCCAGACCAGTTCTCTTGCGCGGTCGGTAGTTTTGATCATAGTGATTATTCCTTCATCCAATTGTTTATATGATTCGTCAGTTCCGCTATTAACGATTCTTTCGTTTGTTCCCAGTTTGTCACGTCGTGCCATGCGATCCGCTCGTCCCGACGAAACCAGGTGAGCTGCCTTTTTGCAAAGTGGCGCGTGTCCTGCTTGATCCTCTCCACTGCTTCGGCAAGCGAACACTCTCCCGCAAAATACGCAAACAGCTGATGATAGCCGATTGACCGGAGCGCGGGCAAAGTCGGATCGTATTTCGCCTCGTAAATCGTTCTTGCCTCTTCCAATAGTCCCTGCTCCATCATGAGATCGACGCGCAGGTTAATCCGCTGATACAGCACGTCC
>JAUYTF010000315.1 GCA_030695285.1 Eubacteriales bacterium
TGCGTTAGATAACACCATGCGAACCGCAATCGGTTTTTCAAAGACCGTTTCGCGGGGTGTTGAGGATGCGGATGTGCTGCTGCGCTCTTTTTGCCTTGCGGCTGTTATGCAAAGCGCCTTCTTGCGCAAAGATGTGCTCAAAGAGTCCATCGGGATCGATTGGAACGATGCACAGCAACGGGAGAATTTTCTCATGCGCGTGTCTGGCTGGCTGATGAGCTGGCAAACAAGTGGAAATAGCTCAAAATAAAACTGGTTCAATGGGGGATTTCTTTATGGATCGAAAAATTGGTTTGACCGGCGCTGCGGTCGTGATAGTGGGCGTGATCGTGTTTGCCGTTTGCATGCTGACCGGCCCACTGGCACTTTGCTATGGTGCGAGCATTGCCATCGCATGGGGGCTTGTGATGATGAACAGCGCATTTTTCCGGTTTTCGCGCGCGGACGCAAAAGCCGCGGCAATGTGCGCGGTCGCCTTTGGCACCATGTATGCGCTCTGTAACTCCATCGTATATTTCGTGCAGATCACCACTGTGAAAAACGGCGCTCTAACAGGTGTTGCGGCACAGCTGCTGGACTATCGCACGTTTAGCATGATGTTTGATCTGGACATGCTCGGCTATTGCCTGATGGCAGTATCGACCTTCTTTGCGGGGCTGACGATTCGCGTGCGGGACAAAGGCGACCGCGCACTAAAAGCGCTGCTTTTGATTCACGGTGCGTTTGCGGTGACGTGTTTTGCCATGCCTGTATTGGGCGTATTTTCGTCCGGCATGGAGGGGGCGGACTGGATCGGTACCGCGGTGCTCGAATTCTGGTGCGCATTCTTCCTGCCCATTGGAATACTATCCTACCGGTATTTCTCCCTCGCAGAGAAATAGAATTATCAGTGAAAAAAGCTGTTCTTTCAAAAACAGTCAAAACGTAGAAAACTAGAAGGTGTCCCGATCATGGGGCGCCTTCTTTGGCGTGAATGAAACTAGTCGAGAGTCTTTTGAATTGCGGTCAACGTAAAAACGATTTCATCAATCGTATTGGTGCTGTTGAGCGAAAAGCGTACCGTGCCTTGCGGAAACGTCCCGTAGGTTTTATGCGCGTTTGGCGCGCAGTGTAGCCCGCAGCGGGTGAGGATGCCAAATTCGTTTGCAAGGCGGTCTGCGACTTCCGCGTTGTCGCGGCGCGCGGTGAAGTCCACGGAGACCAGAGCGACCTTGCGGGATGGATCCCGCGTGCCAAGAATGCGAATGCCGGCAATGGAATCAAGACCGGACAGGAACAGAAGCAACAGGGCCTCCTCTTTTACGCGGCGCGAAGATACGTTTTCCTGTTCCAGCTCGTACAGCGCGGCGTGCAGGCCGTAAATGCCGGGCAGATTCGGCGTGCCGCTCTCAAAGCGATCCGGCATATAGTCCGGCTGCAGCTCGGTGTGAGAGTCGCTGCCCGTGCCGCCAGTGATGAGCGGGTCGAGCGCTTTTGCGCAGCCAGGCGAGAGCAGCATAGCGCCGATGCCGCTGGGTCCGCGCAAGCCCTTGTGCGAAGGGACACAGAGCGCGTCGATCCCAGCACTTGTGAGATCGATGGGCAGATGCCCGGCGGTCTGCGCGGCATCTACGGCGAGAAAGATACCTTTCTCGCGGCAGAGCGTGCCTGCGCTCGCTACGGGCAAAATCGTTCCGCTGACGTTGGAGGCGTGTGTCAACATCATCAGCCGCGTATTGGGGCGGATCATCCGCCGCGCGGCATCGAGATCGAGTTCGTCGTCGCCGATAAGCGGGATGCGGTCAAAGGTTATGCCGCGATCCAGCATCTGCGTGAGCGGACGCATGACGCCGTTGTGCTCCAGCGGGCTGACCAGCACATGGTCTCCGGGGCGGAGCAACCCCTTGATGACCATATTGAGCGAAATTGTCTGTCCGGCAGTGAAAATCACATGTGTGGGGTCGCCTGATCCAAACAGCGCGCATAGTTTTTCCCGCGTCTCCAGCACGCGAATCGCAGCCTCGGTTGCCGTCGCATAGGTAGAGCGGTTCACATTCGCGCAAACGGTATCGATATAGCAATGCATCGCCTCGCCAACACCGAAAGCCTTTGGACACGAGGTTGCGGCTTGGTCAAAATAAATTTGTGTTATAGACGAATTTTTCTGAAACATTTTCGTTATCCTCACTTGCATATAACGCTATGCTATGCTAAAGTATATCCGAACCAAGGCGGCGAAACAAGACCGAAATCCGCAAAACGGTAAAAAATCTGATCGAAAACATAAAAAACAACAACTTTTTTCGGCATACGGTGAAAACCGCACTGGGTTTGGTTTCGCATAGAGAACTTATATCAAGATTAAAGGGATGAAGGAGAAACAAATGAAAAATCGCAATTTCTGGGTCATTCTCACCGGCGTGATCATCGGTGTTGCCGCGCTTGCGCTGACCGCGCTTGGCAATCCGGGCAACATGGGGTTCTGTATCGCCTGCTTCTTGCGTGACACGTCCGGCGCGATGAAGCTGCATTCTGCTGAGGTGGTGCAATATGTGCGCCCCGAAATCATCGGCATGATACTGGGCGCCATGATCATCGCTATGCTCACCAAAGAATTCAAGCCGCGCGGCGGTTCCTCTCCGATGATACGGTTTGTCATCGCGGTGATCGTGATGGTCGGCGCGCTGATGTTCCTCGGTTGCCCGCTTCGCATGATGCTGCGCGTCGGCGGCGGCGATCTCAACGCGATCGTCGGCCTTGTCGGTTTTATTGCGGGCATCTTTGTGGGCACGCTTTGGATGCGCGGCGGCTTTACGCTCAAGCGCGCTTATACGCAGAGTATGACGGAAGGCCTGGCGCTGCCGATCATCGCGGCGGTGATCATGGCGCTCTCCGTGTTCCTGCCGTCGCTGTTTGCAGCGAGCGAATCCGGCCCGGGCTCGATGCATGCGCCGATTCTGATTACGCTTGGCGTTGGCCTGGTCACTGGCGGGCTTTGCCAGCGCGCGCGCTTCTGCACCGCAGCTGCAAGCCGCGACGCAATGCTCTTTAAAGATTTCTCCATGCTCTGGGGATTTGTGGCCGTTATCGTAACCACGATCGTCGGCAATCTGATTCTCGGGAAGTTCAACCTTTCCTTTGCGGATCAGCCGGTTGCGCATACGGACGGGCTATGGAACTTCCTCGGTATGGCGCTCGTGGGCTGGGGCAGCGTGCTGCTCGGCGGATGCCCGCTGCGTCAGTTGATCCTCGCGGGAGAAGGCAATTCCGATGCGGCGGTTACGGTGGCCGGCTTTGCCGTTGGCGCTGCGATCTGCCACAACTTCAGCCTTGCCGCCTCGGCAAAAGGGCCGACGGTAAACGGTATGATCGCGGTTGTCGCCGGATTCGTGATTCTAACGCTCATCGGTTTATTCAACCGAGAGAAAGCATAAATCTGACGGCTCTTTCGCCACTCTGACTAAGAAAGGATTGAATACTATGTTAATCGTTGACGCAAGAGGGCTTTTGTGCCCCGAACCCGTTGTGCGCACGCAGCGCGCGGTGAAGGATGGATTGAGCGAACTGACCGTGCTGGTCGATGCGGAAGCCGCCAAAGAGAACGTAACGCGCTTCGCTGCTTCGCGGGGATACGCGGTCTCTGTTAAGCAGGAGGGTGCAGATTACACGCTCTCGCTGAGCCGGGTATGACGGAGTATATCGCAACGTTTCATACACACCTCTCCGCCATGCGCTCGCATCGCGTGCTGACGGGGAATGGTGTCGCGGCGCGGCTTTCGCCCGTTCCGCGATACTTAAGCGCCAGCTGCGGCACCTGCGTGATCTACAGCGCGACTAAGCCGCATCTTGACTGTATGGATCAGGATGTGGAGCGCGTCGTGGAACGAACCGGGCAGGATAACGGGTTTTGCGAACTACTGGTTCGCGTGTAACAAGTCGACAAGTGCATTTGAAATTTGGGCACGGCATGAAGAATCGCCGTGCCCTTTGTTTGCGACGTCTGTCCGTTTCACCATCAAAGAGAGAATCAAGAAAGCCACCAATTCGTTCGTAAGGGGAAGTCTCTAAGATCCAATAGAATAAAGAAATATGCGACCGCTTTCTTGTTCTCATATCACATGTTATACTAAACAAGCGAGTAATATGCCAGCAGTTTATATCGAAAAATACTTGGGTAGAAAACTTTTTTACTAGGAGGGGAGATCGCTGTGAGAATTCAAAACAGTTATATCTTCATGCAAAATCCTTACAAGAAGAAGGAACCTCCGAAGGAAAAAGTGGGTGATGGAATTTCTATAGATTTTAAGCATAAATTTATTTCTTATTTTGAAAGTGTATTTCCTTCCG
>JAUYTF010000316.1 GCA_030695285.1 Eubacteriales bacterium
CCGATGCTGACCGCCTGTGTGCCGGCCTTCACCTGATCATAACCCGCGCGGCAGCCATCCACAGCAACGAGGTAAACATCGTTCATACCGGCGTTTTTTAGCGCCTGAATGATGCCAGCCGCGCCGTTGTCCCAATGACAGAACACGCCCTGGATCTGTTCGCCGTACTTCACGATAAAGTCTTCCATGATAGCCATGGCATCCGCGGTGACCCAACCGGAGCAATTCTGAGAGTCGAGCAGTGTGATGTTGGTGCCTTCGATGGCTTCGCGGAAACCACCGGCGCGCTTGATCTGCGCGTCATGACCGGCCTGGCCGCCAATTTCCACGATCGTTGCGCCATCCGGGAAATGATCGACAAATGCCTTGCCGCCGGTCTGGCCCGCCATGGTGTCATCAACGCCGCAGAAGAAATCGCGATACTGCTGCGATTCCGCGGGAAGATCCGAGGAGAACATACCGACGATGACGCCGGCTTCCTTGGCCTCCATCAGGCTCGGGACGATCGCGTTGATGTCGCTGGGGTTGATGAAGATGGCATCGTAACCCTGCGCGATGCAGGTGCTGACTGCTTTCGCTTCGTTCTGAACGTCGTTTTGTCCTTCAAAAACGACCATCTCAAAGCCGTACTCGCCTGCGTATTGCTGGAACTGTTTCCATGCATAAGCCTGCGATTCGTTTGAGAGCGCCTGCGTGATAAACGCGGCTTTGTAGGTCTTGGCAGCATCCGCGGGTGCCGCGGCATCCGTCGTTGCAGCGGGTTTGCAGGCAAACACGCCGACAACCATCATGAGAGCCATGAGCAGTACTAGAATTTTCTTGAACATTCTGTTTTTCCTCCTTTTATTTAAGCAACCGGCACACGTGGGTTCTGCGGTATGCCGTCTGCTTATTCCGAATTTCTTGCGCAAGCAACGCAGCATTGGCGAATGCTATTTTATTTAGGAAGCGCGCCGCCAAATCGCGTCTTCCGGCCCCGTCTTTGCACAGCCGCTTAGCGGCTCTCCACTGTGCTCAGTTCAAGGCCTCCTGCAGGGCTTTCAGCATCACAGCCTTATCAGGCTTCTTTCCCGTCCACATCTCAATGTTGAGCGCGGCTTGATTGATCAGCATGCCCGTTCCGGTGTTCCAGCGTGCGCCGCGCGCCTCGGCCGCGCGTAAAAACGGCGTGATCGCGGGATTCGGGATCACATCCTGCACAAACATCGTCGGCAGAATGGTGTCGAGGTCGATATTCGGAATGTCGTCAATATTGGGATAGAGGCCAATCGATGTCGCATTTACAAGAATGTCTGTGTCCGCGGGTACCTGATAGGTGTGATCCCAGGTGACGAAGCTGTTGTTCTTGATGATCTTGTTCAATAGCTCCATGAGGCTCTTTGCCAGATGCGCATCCTCCGGGCGGTTGACGATGGTGATGCTGCCCGCACCCGCAAGCGACAGCTCCACGCTGACCGCGCGCGCGGCTCCACCCGCGCCGAGGATGACGATCTTCTTTTTGTTCGGATCGACGCCGTTTTCCTGCAGAGATTCCATAAAGCCCTTGCCGTCCGTGTTCTCGCCAAAGAGCTTGCCGTCGTTGTTGACGATCGTATTCACCGCCCCAATCAGACGGGCGCTCTCGGAAAGCGCGTCGAGATATGGAATCACGTTGATCTTGTGCGGAATGGTGCAGTTGATGCCGCGCATCTTGAATGCTCTCAAGCCCTTGATCGCGTCCTCCAGCTTATCCGGGTCAACGTCTATGGTCAAATATCGCCAGAGGTTGAGGCCCAGCGCACGAAACGCCGCATCCTGAATGGCCACGCCGGGGTTCTCCGCCGCAGGGTGGCCGATGACGCCGACCAGCGAATCCAGATAATTCTGTTCCTTCATATATATTGCCCTCCGTCGTACACATGGTGTTTTCTGAAATTTTAAAGCTACGATGCCGCGAAGTACGCCGCGCCGACCGCCTGGCCAAACTGCGCCACTGTATGCACGGGGTCGCTCTTGAGCTCCAGCATCACGGGCGTGAACGCGAGGGTTCCGTCTCCCGCCACAAAGCGCACGTTGTTGCGCTTGTTTGCGCCCTCCTGCATCAAATCAAAGCAGCGCTTGTGCTTGACGAACCGGCCAAATAAGATACGCGCGCGGCTCCTGGGAGCGAGCATCCACTCGGTTTCTTCAAACGTGACCGCGAGAAACTCGCCGATCTCGCGGAAGATCTCCTCCGCCGCCGCGTCGCCTTCGCTCGCCAGATGCATTAAGTGCTCCAGCAGCGGCTTTCGCATGTCGCTCGGCGTTTGGCGGACAAACACGCCGCCATCCCTGTGCTCTAGGAACCCTTGATCAAAGAGTTTTGCAAACCGCGCGGGTGCTTTTTCTTCAAAGATACGCAGCGCGAGTCGATAAGCGCCACTCTGGCTGCAATACTTCTGCAAGGTGCCGGATAGTCCGGTGTTAAAGTTATTCACGCTGCGCACATCGAGCTCGTGGTAATCCCGCGCGGGGTGGTTGCCGAGGTCGATGATGCAGTTGTACACCTCGAGCGGAATCTGGGGGATTTCGCCCGTCTCGTCGATCCAGCCGGTGCCAAGCTCTGTGCCGAGCGTGTGCGCGAACACGCCTGTTGCAACGATGTCCGCCTGCGCGGAGTGCGCCAGTTCCACGGCTGCCGTGTAGGCCGCAAGCGACCCGTCGTTGGAAAGGTGCACCTTGCCGTGGGGTTTGCATTGCGCAAGCAGCATGCTCTTGAGCGAGGTAAGCTGTAAGAATTCTTGCTCGTAGTCTTTTGATGCGTTGCGAATGCCGCGCGTTTTATACGTTTCGCCGCCGACGATCTTGTCGTCGATCACCACATCCGGAAAACAAACGCCGATTCCGTCGAGCAGCGGCGCTTCGCCATATACCGCCCGGCAAGTGTCCGCCGCGCTCTGCATCGCCTCGTCGGAGACGCCTTTTTTGAGCATCTGCTCTTTGAGAGCCGCCGCTTTAGGCGTATTCGGCAGGGACATCGCCGCGCGCACCACCCGCGCCATCAATAGAATCGGCTCGATCACCTGCTCCATCCGCGTCATCTCAGCGGGGAACCAGTCATATTCCTTCACGGCGACGATCTTGCCGCCCGAAATGCCGACCACCTTGATGTCCGTACCTCCGATGTCGATGCCGCAAATATTGGCTGTGTTCGCCTTTTCGACGGCTGCGCGGCAGGCGGAGACGGCATCCGAGTGCTGCTCCCGTTCTGCGGGCAGGTCGGGCGGCTTCTCTTGCGTGATCACGAACGAAAACGCAAGTTTGTCCTGTGCGGCGTTGATGCGGTCTGTCACATTCAGGCATTTGCCGTAGCCCCTGCGTTTGCTCTTCGGGATGCGAACCTGAAAGACGTCATCCAGCGTTTCACAAAGCTGCTTGGAAAAACTGTCATCCGGCGAAATCGAGAGCGTCATGCGCACGCCGCCAAAGGTCGAGAGGATGTTATAGAGCGTCGCGTAAAAATATTCGCGGACAAACCGGATTTCTTGCGCTTCCTCGGCCGCGGGAACGCGAATCTCCCAGCGCTTATTGCCACCGATGACGAGGGTCAGATCGCAGATGATCCTGCATTCCGCTTCGGAAAACGCCCGCCGCACATCCGAAATATATACATTCTCGCCGCGCGCGGCCTTCTTTAAAAACTCCTGCATCATTGCACTCATCTGTCCATCCATCCCACTATGCCGTCAGACGTTGTCTGATTGAAATCTGTTTAAATCGCGATCAATCCGTGGTCGGTCAAAATCAGCTCTCTCGCTAATAGAACTCTACTATGCTCTGAGCCCGACTCCGGTCAAAATCCGTTTCAGCGCATCCACCCGCTCCTGCGGAATCTCACGCTCGTCAGGGTCAAATGGATACTCTTCCCGCAAGGATTCATATTTCTCCCTGCACATGGGGTTGAAGTTTAAGAGCTCCACCGGGATGTCCCGTTCAAGCGAGGCGACAAACTTCGCAATACCGCGGATATTCTCCTCGTCGTCCGTAAATCCCGGAATCAGCGGCACGCGCAGGAGCATCGGCGTCTTCTTTTGCGCGAGGCGGCGAATGTTGCTCAGGATCAGCGCGTTGTCCGCACCGGTTGCCAGCAGGTGCCGCGCGGGTTCGATGAGCTTGATGTCCGCGATGATCTTGTCCGCCACCTCCGCAAATGCATCCGCGATTTCCGGGCGGGCATAGAGGCTTGTCTCGATCTGCGTGTTG
>JAUYTF010000319.1 GCA_030695285.1 Eubacteriales bacterium
AGGAACTTGCAAACGTGCAGGATGCCATCACGGCTGGTGCCGATGCAATCGCGGTCATCACCGCGGGCGCAGCGGGCAGCGCCGAGTCCATCGCAGCGGCGAATGCAGCTGGCGTACCGATCTTCTTCATCGCCGGCAAACCGGAACTCAAGCCGGGCACAGACCTCACCGGCCATGTCACCGACAACTTTGTCATCATGGGCTATCTGGTTGGCAAATGGGTCGCTGAGAATCATCCCGATGCACAGTGCATCAACATCCCCGGCTTCTTAGGGCAGGGCCCGGCGGAAGGTGAAATCGTCGGCTTCGATCTGGCGCTTGCTGAAGCTGGTATGAAACCCGCGATCCTGACCAAATCGTCCGAATGGCAGAGAACCCTTGCGATCCCGATCGCGCAGGACCTCATCGCCAGCGGCCAAGAGTTTGACGTCGTGTTCTGCTGCAACGAAGAAACATACTTCGGCGTCAAGCAGGTATTTGAAGAACTGGGTGTCACCGACAAAGTGCTCGTCTCCAACAACGGCAAAGACGATGCTTGGCCGGACCTCATCTCGGGCTCTCTTGCTGCAACTGTTCCCAACCCGCCGTCCCTGAATGCGGATATCTGCATTCAGCAGATGATCCGTTACTTCAACGGCGAGGACTTCGTGCAGTATCTGCAGATCATGCCTCCGTTCGTGCTGACCGGCGAAAACGTTGGCCAGGCGATCCCGTGGACCGTTTCTGATTACCTCGCAGGCCGCGCAGCCAACACATTCCAGTGGAACCTGGCTGACTACGAAGCAGCGTATCTCGCGAACAAGGACGAATTCGCAGCGTTTGATGCGAAGCTTACCGCATACCTTGCCGCGAACTAAGTAACAACACGCATTGCATCTGCTTTTTGCAGATGCAATGCATTCCTCGACTGATACTCCACGGAGGGGGGCGCAGCAAAATACCCGAAAAGAAACTTCCGTCCGCGGTCGGACGCGTCAGACTCTTTTCCGTATTTTGCTGCGCCCCCTTTCAAGACTCAAAGCGTGAAATACTTATTAAGCAAAAATCGATGACCGATTCAGGTTGCGATCTGCGGCACATAACGGCCTAATTTTCTACAATAACTGACGTGAAAAAAATCCTATAGAGGAGTTGATAATATGTCGATCAAAGCCAGCAGCATGGACAGCACGGCCAGAGTACTCAGATTTGGCATGGTTGGAGGAGGACAAGGCGCCTTCATCGGCGATGTGCACAGAAAAGGTGCTACGCTGGACGCCCTCGCGGCGCTCACAGCAGGCTGTTTCTCCAGAAATTTTGAAAATACACTTGCTACCGGAGCCCTTTGGGGACTCGATAGCGACCGGCTCTACCGCACCTATGAAGAGATGGCGCAGAAAGAAGCGGCGCGCGAAGACGGCATCGATTTTGCAGTCATCGTGACGCCCAACAATACGCACTACCCGGCGGCCAAAGCGTTTCTTGAACAAGGCATTCATGTCGTTTGCGACAAACCGCTTGCGCTTACCTCGAAACAGGGTGAAGAACTCAAAGCGCTGGCGGAGCAAAAAGGGCTGCTTTTCTGCGTGACTTATACATATGTCGGCTACCCGATGGTGCGTCAAATGCGTGAAATGATACAAAACGGAGATATCGGCGCGATACGGGTGGTATCGGGCCGCTATATTCAGGGCTGGCTGGCAACACAGCTCGAGTGCGATGGGCAGAAACAGGCTTCGTGGCGCTGCGACCCCGCTCAGTCGGGCATTTCGAATGCCACAGGGGATATCGGGACGCATCTGGAAAACCTGATCTCCTATGCCACGGGGCTGAAGATCCAATCGATTTGTGCCAATCTTCGCCCGGTGGGAGAGAACCGCAAGCTGGACAACGAGGCGGAGATTCTCGTGCGATATGAAGGCGGCGCAACTGGTATGATGTGGGCTTCGCAAGTCGCAATCGGCCACGACAATGACCTGAGGATTATGGTGTGCGGCGAGAAGGGCACGATCGAGTGGGAGCAGGAGAACCCGAATTATCTGCGGGTGGATATGCTGGGCGAGCCCACGCGCATCCTCTCGCGCGGAAACGGATACTTCTATCCTGTCGTCAATGCGATGAACCGCATACCCGCAGGCCATGTAGAGGGACACTTCACGGCTTTCGGCAATGTTTACAAGGCGTTTTGCATCGCTCTGACCAATCAGTTAGCCGGCAAGGAGCCCTCCGATCTGTATTATCCGGGTCTTGACGCGGGCATCGAGGGCAACCGTTTCGTTGAGAAATGCGTCGAGAGCACGGAGCGCGGCGTCGTTTGGGTAAATTTTTAAAAATTATTTGGCAGACTTTTTAATAAATTATCAGGAGGGATTGTTATGAGACCGATTACTCTTTTCACCGGCCAGTGGGCGGACATCCCGTTTGACGAAATGTGTGCAACTGCGGCAAAGATGGGATACGAAGGATTGGAGCTTGCAACATGGGGCAACCATGTCAACGCCAAACGTGCTGCCGAAGATATGGATTATATCAATGAGATCAAAGCTTCGCTTGCGCGCTACAATCTCCAAGCCTGGGCGATCAGCGCGCACTTAAGCGGACAGCTAGTGGGCGATATTCTCGACGCACGGCACAACGGCTTTGCGCCATCCTCCGTTGCCAACCAGCCGGAGAAAATGCGCGAGTGGGCGGTGCAGGAGGTCAAGCATACGATCCATGCCGCCAAAAACCTCGGCATCAAGATCATCACAGGCTTCATGGGCTCGACGATCTGGCCGTATTGGTACTCTTTCCCGCAGACCTCGCAGCAAATGGTGGACGAGGGGTTCGATGAAATTGTGAAACGCTGGACGCCGTTGTTCGATGAGATGGACAAGTACGGCATCGTATTCGCGCTCGAAGTGCACCCCACGGAGATTGCGTTTGACTATTATTCGTTCGTTAAGCTGCTCAAAGCGTTCAACGGACGCAAGACGCTTGGCATGAACTTTG
>JAUYTF010000320.1 GCA_030695285.1 Eubacteriales bacterium
CCGATCTGGCTCTTGCGCGTGCCCGCGCGTTCGGCCGCCTGCTGATTGTGATAGAAATCATACAAGCGGCTTTTGAGCACACGCATGGCCTGCTCCTTATTCTTGAGCTGCGATTTTTCGTCCTGACAGGAGACGACCATGCCGGTCGGCAAGTGCGTGATGCGAATAGCGCTTTCGGTTTTATTGACGTGTTGTCCGCCCGCACCGCTCGCGCGAAAGGTATCGATGCGCAGGTCGATTTCCTTGATGTCGATCTGCACGTCATCCACCTCCGGCAGCACCGCAACGGTCGCCGCGCTGGTGTGGATACGCCCTTGTGATTCCGTCTCCGGCACACGCTGCACGCGGTGCACACCGCGTTCATATTTGAGCCGACTAAACGCGCCGCGCTTTCCGCCGATGGAAAGCACAACGTCTTTTACCCCGCCCATCTCCGTAAGGTTGTTGGAGAGATACTCCACTTTATATCCGTTGCGTTCGGCATAGCGCAGATACATGCGCAGCAGGTTCGCACCAAATAACGATGCTTCCTCCCCGCCCGTTCCGGCGCGAATCTCCAGAATGACGTCCCGATCGTCATTCGGGTCTTTCGGCAGCAGCAAGATATGCAGCTGCGCGTCAAGCGCGGCTATCTTCGTTTCGAGTTCTTCTACCTCGGCACGGACAAGCTCTTTCATCTCGTTGTCGAGCCGCTCATTGAGCATAGCGTTGCAGTTTTCCAGCGCGCCCTGCGTTAAGGAATACTCGTCAAACACAGCCACGATCTCTTCCAGAGAAGCCCGCTCCTTCACCAGCTCGCGCCATGCTTCAAGGTCTGCCATCGCGTCCGGCTCTGAGAGCTTCTCCGAAAGAAAATCAAAGCGCTGTTTGACTCCCTGTAGTTTTTCGATCATTGTTCCTCCGATATGCGGGCGTCTTGATCCGTTCTTGCCCGCGCCCGCCCGCGCGAACTTAATCGCCGGGGGCATAATAAAAACTTCTTGATAAGGAATGCTGTGTATTTACGCTTCCACGATGAGCACGCGCGGATTGCCACCGAGATCGCACAGAACTGTTGTATTCGCAAAAAAGAGCGCCGCCGCTGTTTCCGCCTGTGTGCTGCCGATTTCCAGAAGAAGAGCGCCGCCCTGATTGAGATGCTTTTGATAGCTCCAGGCGATCTTGCGATAATAATCAAGCCCGTCTCCTCCGCCATAGAGCGCATTTTTCGGCTCAAACGCGACTTCTTTTTGAAGGGATTGCATATTTTCCAGCGTCAAATACGGAGGATTGCAGACGATCAAATCAAACGATCCATCGATTTGCTGAAACAAATCACTCTTAAAGAATGCAACATCCACTTCGTTGAGCGCTGCGTTTTCTTTTGCAAGCTCCAGCGCTTCTTCGCTGATATCCGAAGCGGAGACGCGGATATTCGCGCGCTTTGCAATCGAAATGCCGACACAGCCGCTCCCCGTGCAGAGGTCGAGACAGGATTGATACCCACGCTCGTGAATGCGTTTGATCGCGGTTTCCGCCAGCAGTTCGGTGTCCTGCCTTGGGATGAGCGCGCGCGCGTCCACATAGAACGGCAGCCCCATGAATTCCCACTCGCCGAGTATATATTGCAACGGCTCGCCGGTGAGCCTTCGTTCGAGCAGTTCTCCGATGATGGCAATCTGCTCTTGCGTCGCCTGCATCCATGCGTGCACGCCAAGCGCAGCGGGCTCTGCGCCGATGACGGCGCCAACGATCCACTTCGCCTGCTGCAGCGCCTCTTCCCCAGCTACGGGCGTGAGGCGGAGTTTGCATAGGCGCACCAGTTCCGATACTGCCATCGTCACTTTAAATCAGACTCCTTTACGCGATCAGCTTTTGCTTCGTTTGGTTCTTCTGCGGTGGACGATGCCGGTTCGGCATCAGGCGCTTCCTCCTGCGGAAGAACACCGTCGTTGATCGCAAGATTGAACGCAGCGATCGCAACCTCAATCATCGCGGGCTCTGGTTCGCGCGTGGTCAGATACTGTAAGCCCAACCCCGGGGCGCGTATGATGCGCGCCCAGAGCGCATCCGTAGCTGCAGCCAGCTTGAGCACCTCGTAAGCAAGCCCGGCTACAAGCGGCAAAAACACGATGCGCGTCAGCACGCGCAGAAACAGATTCTCGGCATACGGCAGCATGGCGAAGAACAGGATGGACACCGCCATGACGAGAAAGAGATAGTTGGTGCCACAGCGCGCATGCAGGCGGGAGTATTGCATCGCGCTCTCGGGCGTGAGTGGTGCGTCGTGCTCATAGCAGGCAATCGTTTTATGCTCCGCGCCGTGATACATATATACGCGGCGGATGTCCTTCATGAAAGAAATCGCGGTGATGTAGCCTAAGAAGATGAAGAGTCGCACAAAGCCTTCGACAAGGCTTCTCCAGATGCGCGGGGAACCATCCGGCCATTGAACGAGTTGCGTCACCAGCGAAGGCAGCAGCACAAACAGCCCGATGGCAAGCGCCGCGGCGACGATGACGGCAACGACGATGGCGATCTGCATCGCGTCTTTTCCCGTTTTTTTTGCCAGCCATTTTTCAAAGCGGCTCGGCTCCTCCTCGATGGTTTCGCCGTAAAGCTCCGCAGAGCGCGTCATCATCTTCATACCGGTAGCGAGCGAGTCTGCAAACGCTATCACGCCGCGCACGACAGGCCACTTGAGGATCGGGTTTTTGCTCTTCTCTTTTTTGGGTGTGTATTCTGTTTCGATGCTGCCGTCCGCTTTTCGAACGGCGAGCGCGATCCCGCCGCTCATGGTGCGCATCATCACGCCTTCCATGACCGCCTGGCCGCCAACTGAGCATCGTTTCATATGTTGTTTCCCCTTATTCTTTCCAAAGTGAAACAACAAGTTGCTTGTCTTGTGTTGTTCCCTTTTTCTCGCTCATGAGAAACAACCGATTTGCGATTGCGTTCTGCATGTTCGGATTATTTTATCATACACGGCATAGCCGGGCAAGAAAAAACCTCCCCTGTCATGGGAAGGTTTTCACGCTTCTTAGATACCGTAACGCTTTTTGAAACGGTCAACACGTCCGCCGCTGTCCACAAGCTTTTGTTTGCCAGTGAAAAACGGATGGCACTTGCTGCAGATTTCGACCGTTAACGCCTCTTTCGTGGAACCGGCTTTGAAGGTCTCGCCGCAAGCACAGCGAACCGTAGCTTCGCCGTATTTCGGATGAATATCTTTCTTCATACTTGATCACTCCTTTAAAACTCTACCAACAGTTAGTATAGCGATTTGATGCGAAAAAATCAATAGTTTTACAAATATATTGTGCGCTTTTGTACGACAGTTTTAAAAATGCTGCGCTTTACTTACCAAACCGGCTCGTGGACATGGTCGTATACCCGTTTTTTTCGTAAATGCCGATCCAGTCCTTCAGCCGCTGTAGGAACTCCTCGTTGTTGCTGG
>JAUYTF010000326.1 GCA_030695285.1 Eubacteriales bacterium
GCAGATTTTTCTGCGACAGCCAGCCGCGCAGAGGGCTGTCTTCAAGAAGGCTCAACGCCACTCTCGGGGCTATTCGACTGCTACCGATAAGCAACAGCGAAATCATCCAGTCGATGACAAATACTGCGCTGAAGTTGGCAAAGCTCTGGGTAAAGAAAAACGCACCCATTTTAAGCATTGAATAAGTCGTAACAGCAGTGAAGACCGCGACCATATCAGGCAGCGATGTGAAACGAAGGGTTCGGTTGTACAGGCCCATGAACCAGAAACATACCAGTCCGACGGGGGTGAGCAGAGGTATTATAAACAGCAGATATTGAACGTGTTGCGGTTCTAACTTGTCAAATTTGAGCCAGATAGCAGCTACCAGCGCAAATGCTATGCAGATGACATCGGTGAGAATGAAAAATACTTTTCTAAAAGGCGTCATGCGCGTTGTGTACCCCGCTCAAAAGTGTGTCAACGGTCTAATTCAGAGGATGTTAGCATATTGAAGAAAAATAGTCGACTAAAACCTTCGGCACTTTGCCGCCTTCAATTGATAAGCGTTTATTGGTGAGTTGTCGATAGATGTTACATGCAGACTATAAGATATCGGTTGAACAGATACTTGCTGGCGGCTTTTGTTTTGTTGCTGCTGTCAGGCGCATTTACCTTTCTGGCGCTGGTGAACAGCAGATCTGCCCTGGCGGCCGGCCAGGCTTTCAGCGATATTGCGCTTGACCACCCGGCATAGCTTTAGAGACGACAAACAACCAGGCCAATTTAAGCTTCAATAATGAATCAAAATGCGATAATAATCTGGAGTAAGTGCTTTTTTATTTCATAAAATGGAGGCCTTCAAATGAAAGGAACTGCGGTAGGTGCCGGCGCTGGTGCGGTTATGGGAGTTTCAACTTGGCTGATATGGGGAACCATAGGTGTTGTAACAGGTCTTCATTGACGGTGGGCGTTTTTGATTTTGCCGGTGCCGGGCTTTTTTAATCCGGCCATTTTGGTGTAAAAAATCGGCATCCTCGCCGAAATAATCCTGACTAAAATTTAAAAGCCCCTGTGACTAGCAGGGGCGGTCAGGATACAGAGTGAGCGCATCACTCTTTGGTGTTTCCTCACAAGTTTATATTCGTCTCCTGGAATCAGGAAACTTAGCTTTTTTTTCGCAGTTCACCTGTTTCCGCTGTGGCAGAGGCTTATGGCGGAATGGCTATCGTCAGAGGCAGCATCCGGTTTCAATAAAGCTGGTGCGTCTGAAGTGCTCCAATTCTTGTTGTCATACCAACTACACGGCTTATCCTTCAGACATTTTTCCTCGATACCGGTATTTTCCAGCAACTGTTTCAGCGATGGCTGACACATGCCTTAATTCGCCTTCAGGCCTTGAACAGTCATTGTGCAGCTATCAGCACGCCCGCGAGAACCGCATTGAAGATGGCCAGGTAACTGGACCAGAAGTTAGTAGTCTGCGTCGTTGGATAAAAAAACTTTCTGATCCCCAAAGCATTCTGAGCCTATTTTTATCGGCTCGTCGAATGTTGTCATCAGCAGAGATGCGGCTGATTGCAGTTATTTTCCTGTCCACGCCACTGGCAATTCGGTTTCTGACTGCGCCCTTGCAGGCGCAGGAGAATTCATCCCCGATAGCGCCAGTTACAAGTTCTGTAAATCAGGTTAATGGTGATGCGTTCGCGCAAAACGATCTCAATTTTTACAACCAGGAGCACCCACCATGAATAAAAGGGATAAAAAACCTCCCCAATGCCCGCTTCCCATCGCTTCAGAAGGTATCTGGAGCAATCTCGTATTTCTGCCAGTTGATGTTATCGCCACCAGCTGGTCCACTCTGCGTTTCGGCACCACCCGCGTGAAAGCTTCTGATCTTCGCGACATGCCGATCCGCGTTATATTGCAAGATGGTCGCTATGAAGTCATTGATGGCTTCAAGCGCCTCAGTCGCTGGAAGCAGGCTGGCGTTAAGCAGGTGCCGGTTCTTGTCGAGCAGTCTGGCGATGGGCTGAGTCCGAAGCAGTTGTTGCTTGAAGCAAACAATCCGAAACGTACTATTACTGCGCTTGATGAGGCCAGGGTAGTTAATTCTCTGATCGAAGATGATGGCCTGACAGTTCGGACTGTTGCGAATCTGCTGGGCAGGCGTAAAGAATGGATAATCGGTCGGCGTGCTCTTTTACGCCTTTCTTCGCAGGCTCAGCTAGCTCTCTCGTCTGGCCGAATCAACCTGATGGTCGCCCGGTTGCTCACGGCTGCAGGGGCAGAAGAACAGGATGCAATTCTTGCAGTGATAGAAAAGCATGGTCTGAAAATGCGTGAAAGTCAGCTGTTGATTCAAACCTGGCGGACAGCTTCGGATGAAGAAAGACCCGGCCTGCTTGCTGATCCGTTTTTTAAAAGAGATCAGCAAGGTTCCCCGAGTCATTCCGCAAGATTAAAGGCCTTGGAAGCCAAACTGTCAGCGATACGAAATGCTCTTGATGAATTCAGCAATATGATAATCCCGGCAGATCTTGCAGATGTTGAGCAAAGACGGCTGCAGGCTATCTGCGCTTCTATTGAGAGTCAGATTACTCAGATGGCACAGGGCTTCAAAGCTGAATGTACTGATGCCACTCCAGCAGCATCAGAAACCCATGTGCCGACAAATTTTCAGCTGCTGCCCGATAATGATGAGCTTGAAAACTTTGTCGATGAATCCGAATTTTTTCCTGGCTTTCTGCCTGCCTTGCAATGTCATTTACCGTCATTGGACGGTCTGAGGTGCAGCTTATGAAAACAAAGCAGCCAGTCAGTGAATCGGTAAAAAAGCAGATACTTTATCTTGTCGCTCATGGTTATGGCAGTCGTAAAATCTCACAGATAGCTGATATAAGCCGTTCTTTGATACGAAGAATTATTGCCGAGTCTTGTCCGGAAGACCTGATATGCAAGCGTTCTACTGCGCCAAAACTTTCAAGTTTTCATAAGATAATCAGCGATAAGGTTCAACAAGGCCTTACCACCACGCGTATTCTACGCGAAATCAGAGAGCTTGGTTATTGTGGCGGGCGCACCATTCTTGGCGAACTGGTCGCAAGAATCCGCCTGGATCATTGCCTTACCAGAAAATCGCCGATAAAGCGGCGTTTCGAAACAGCCCCAGGTCAGGAAATGCAGCTGGACTGGTCACCTTATAAAGTTAAGATAAACGGCCAGCTGGTAAAGATTCATGTGCTGGGGGTAATTTCCTGCCATAGCCGCAAACTGTTTTTTGCAGCGTTTCGCAATGAGCGGCAGAGCACTCTGCTTGAAGGCTTGAGCGTGGCTTTCGAATATTTCGAAGGTTGCACACTCAGGCTTGTGGTCGATAACATGGCAACAGCCGTGCTTGGCCGCAGAGACAAGGGGCGACAGATCATCTGGAACAGTGGTTTTATGGACTTTTCGAAACATTACGGTTTTACTCCTTTCGCTTGTGCGGTGCGCGATCCAGACCGTAAAGGCAAGCAGGAAAAGAGTTTCAGACTGCTTGAAGATGATTTCATCAGAGGGGCGACTTTCGCATCATGGGATGATTTAAACCGCCGTCTGCAAGTATGGCTTGATCAGACGCAGGGTGTCGGTAATAACCGCATTCATGGTACAACCGGCAAAGTGCCAAATGAAGAACATATGTTCGAGAAGGGCCTGTTTATAAGACTGCCGCATGCAAGGTTCCCGACTTATGTTGAAGAGTTGCGGGTTGCTGACCGTGATGCAACTATCTCGGTTTATGGAGTTCGTTATACTGTTCCGGCTGGTTATGGCGGGCGAAATGTCGCTGTCAGGCTTTATGCTGAACACTTCGAGGTGCTGGAGAAACATGGCGCCATTATTTTCAGCTCGAAGTATCTTGACGCAGCCATATCACCATCTAGGCTGGTCATCAACCAGGCTCATTATTCCAGCCTGCCCCGCAAACCACGCGGCAATGAAGGCTGTTATGGTCTGCAGCGCGACTTTATCCGCAGGTTCCCCGATCTCTCAGAGCTGATCGACGGTATCAAAATCCGATTTAAATCGTTGCTGTCGATTCACCTGAATGCACTGATACGGCTGTCTGAGCAGTATGGTGACGAGGCGCTCAATGATGCAGGCATTTATGCTCTTCGGCATAAAAGGTTTTCGGCTGATTCGATCAAAAACATTCTAGAACAGCGTTATCCGGAGAGACCAGATCAACTCGCGCAACCTCTAAATGGCCTTGGGGGAGTCATCGTTGGCGAAGTCGAAGAAAGTGATCTTGAAGAGTTCGCCATACTCGACAGCTACGAAAGCGAGGACAATAAACAATGAAACAGACAAAAAACGTGCCAGCTAGCAACATGCATGAAATTACCGCCCTGGCAGAGGCTTTAAACTTGAATGCAGTGTCCCAGCATCTTCCTGATATTCTCAATCGCGCGCAACAGCAGAATATTTCATACACACAGCTGATCAGCGAAATGTTAAAGAAAGAGCTTGATGCTCGACTTGAAAAACGTGTGGCGCGCAGCCTCAAGCGATCAAAAATCGGGACCGTGGAAGATCTTGCGACCTTCGATTTTTCCATCAGGCCTCAACTGCACCCGCATATAATCAAAGAGCTTTGTGATTGCCGGTTCATTGAAGAAAAACGCAACATCCTCTGTCTTGGTAAACCAGGACTTGGCAAAAGCCGCATTGCAAAAACTATTGCTAGGTCAGCATGTCTGGCAGGCTATTCGGTGCTTTTCGTCAATACTGCGAAAATGCTTGAAGACCTTCACGGCTCAAAGGCTGATGGAACCTATACAAGAGCAATGCAGCGCTATACAAAGCCGGCACTTCTGGTCTGCGACGAGTTCGGATACGAACCGTTCGACAACAACGCCAATAAATACCTTTTCC
>JAUYTF010000338.1 GCA_030695285.1 Eubacteriales bacterium
GAGGAAATCTGGGCAATGGGTGAAGTCAAACTGTTCACGGGGGTGAAACTCCCCCTCGAAATGCACAAAGTGCGCGTGGTGCAAAAACTTAAGCTCCTGCCGGTGGAAGCGCGCCAAAAGGCGATGGCAGAGGCCGGTAACAACACGTTTTTGCTCAGGAACGATGACGTGTTTCTGGACATGCTCACCGACAGCGGCGTCAACGCCATGAGCGACCAGGCCGTCGCCGCCATGATGGTAGCCGACGACAGCTACGCAGGCAGCGCCACCTACTACCGCCTCGAAAGCAAGATTGGCGAGCTGTTTGGCACCGCTTTTTTTCTGCCCGCGCATCAGGGCCGCGCCTGCGAGAGCATCCTCGCGAGCGTTTTTGTTAAGCCCGGCGACGTGGTGCCGATGAACTTTCATTTCACCACCGCAAAGGCGCACATCACGCGCGTCGGCGGGCGGGTGGAAGAGCTGGTCATCGACGAGGGGCTCAACCCTGTGAGCGATTTCCCGTTTAAAGGCAACATCGACCTGGACAAGCTCAGCGAGTGCATCGCGCGAAACGGCGCGAAAAACATCCCGTTTGTGCGGCTGGAGGCGGGCACCAACCTCATTGGCGGCCAGCCGTTTTCTCTGGAAAACATGACGGCGACGGCGAAGCTCGCCCACGAGAGCGGCATCCCCATCGTGCTGGACGCAAGCCTCCTGCAGGACAACCTATATTTCAACAAGATGCGTGAAGCCGCCTGCAAGGACATGAGCATCCGCGAGATCACACGCGCGATCTGCGCCAACGCGGACATCATCTATTTCTCCGCCCGCAAGCTCGGGTTTGCGCGCGGCGGCGGCATGGCGATGAACAACCGCGACTACTACGAGCGCATGAAAGATTATATCCCGCTGTTTGAGGGGTTTTTGACCTACGGCGGCATGAGCGTGCGCGAGATGGAGGCCATGACCGTCGGCCTGGAAGAGACGATGGACGAAGAGGTGATCTCGCAAGGGCCGCAGTTTATCGAGTTTATGGTAGATGAGCTCAAAAAGCGCGGCGTTCCCGTCGTCACCCCTGCGGGCGGACTTGGCTGCCACATCAACGCAAGAGAATTCCTCTCGCATGTGGACGACCACGCATATCCCGCGGCGGCGCTGGCTACCGCGGTCTACATCGCCAGCGGCGTACGCGGTATGGAGCGCGGCACGCTCTCCGAGCAGCGCGAGCCGGACGGCACGGAACCCATCGCGAGCATGGAACTGCTGCGCTTAGCGCTGCCGCGGCGCGTGTTTACGATGAGCCAGGTGCTCTATGCGGTAGACCGCATCAGCTGGCTGTATGAAAACCGCCATCTCGTCAGCGGGCTCAACTTCGTGGAAGAGCCCGCAACGCTGCGCTTCTTCTTTGGCCGCCTGAAGCCCATCGGAGACTGGCAGGAGCAGCTTGTGGCGAAGTTCCGCGCGGATTTTGGGGATAGTTTGTAACATCGCATTGAAAAATGCCGTTGTGCTGAACGCACAGCGGCATTTTTTTATTATCCTTGCTTTTCTTTCCAGACACGCTGTAAAACAGCGGTTGTTTTAGAAGAGGCTGTTCTCGTCTTCGTTCTCGTCCTCGTCCTCGATCTTGTCATCGCGGTTCTTGGTGTAGAGCCAGATGCCGCCGACGATGAGCGCTACCGCGATGAGGATGATCGCCGCGATAAACCAGCCATTCGAGCCGAGCCCATCTTTCCCCGCGTCAGGGGAAACGGTCGGTGAGGGCAGCGGGGAAGCCGAGGCGTCCGGCGAGGGCGACGGGGAGGCGCTCACGCTTTCAATGTCGCGGTCCAAAAAGACGTAGTCAGAGCAGTGCGTTTGCGAAACGCTTGTCCAGCCCGAGTTGTCCACAATCGCCGTCTGCTGGAAGGTTAGCGTATTGTCGGCGTCGAGCAGATAGTAGTAGAGCGTCTTGCCCGTATGCGCCGCGCCGATATTCAGGCGGATATTCGCCCGGCCCGGCAGCTCGCCGTTGTAGTTGTAGTGCACGGTTGCCACATGCGCGTCGCCCGCGATCATCTGGGCGGTCTGCACGGCGATGGAGTTGTTGATCGTAGCGCCGAAGTCATACCAGAGCTGCGTATAGCTCTGTGTCATCGTCCCCTTGGGGAAGGTGAACTCCACATTGTCCTGCTTGATGGTCACATCCTGCGTCTTGTTGCCCTCAGCGAGGCTCTTCATCGTCGAGTAGAGGATGCGGGTGTTGTCCGGCGTGAGCGTGTAGGTAAACAGCGCGGTCGAGCCGCTGTCGGTCGTGCTGGGTTTGGGCGTAGGAGTAGCGCTCGTGTCGTCGTCCGACGAAGAAGCGGCAGAGGTCGAAGTTTTATATGCCGCGCTCAGCGGGGAGGCTTCGATGGTTGCCGTCGCTTTGTAGCGCTGATAGAAGGTATAGCTCGTGCCGGACTTCAAGCCGGAAAACGTCGTGCTGTCCTGCCAGGTGGTTCCGCCACGGGAGTATTCGCAGCCGCCCACCGTATTGAGCACAATCTTTGTGGTCGTTCGGCTGGAGCGCGTTGGGGCATCGGGCGCGTCGCCGATATAGTATGCCTTGGCGACCGTGCCAAGCGAGCGCGTAACGCTGCCGCCCTGCACGGAACTCGTCACTTCCAGCGAGAGCTGGTTGCCGATATCCGCCGCGCTCACGGCATATGCCACGCCCGTTCCGGCGATGGTGTTGCCGCGCTTCCAGGTATAGGTCAAGGTGCCGGTGTTATTGCTGCCCGAGAGGGTTGCCGTCATGGTCATGCCGAAGCGCGCTTCTCCGGTGGTGCTGATCATGCCCGAAAGCGTGGGCAACGTGGTGAAGTTTACGCTTGGGCTCGGTGCGGAGGCAAGCGCCGTTGCAGTCTCCGCCACACGCTGATAAAACGTGTAGGTAGCCCCAGCTGTAAGGTTATGGAACGTGGTCGTGTCCTGCCAGTAGGTGCCGCCGAGTGAATACTGATAGCCGCTGGCGGCGTTGAGCGTGATGCTCGTTGCCGTTGCGCTCGCCATGGTCGGCGCGGCGGGAACGGTTGTATTCTCCGCCTTGAGCACGGTGGCGGTGGCGGCAGAGAGCGTTCCGCTCTGTTCGCTCGCGGTTACGTACAGCGTGATCACCTGGCCCACATCCGCGCTGCCCAATAGATACGTCGCGCCGGTGCCGACGGTTGCGCCGCCGCGCTGCCAGACATAGCTGATGGTGCCGGAGGCGTTTGAGCCGGAGAGCGAGGCTGTCAGCGTCCTGCCGGACTGCGCCGTGCCGCTGATGAGCGGCGTTCCGGTCAGCCCTGCAACGGTTGTTATCGTGGTCTTTTCGCTCGTGTCGGAGGCAAGCGTGGTGCCCGTCTCTTTGACGCGCTGATAGAAGTCATACGCGATTCCGGCGCTTAAGCCCGAAAACGTCGTGCTGTCCTGCCACGTACCGCCTGTGCGCATGTATTCATAGCCGCTCACGCTCTGGAGCACGACGGAAACGTCCGTGACCGTCAGCGCCACGGGTTTGGTGACGCTGCCAACAAACGGAACTTTCGTGACAGCCGCGGTAATCGCACTCACGGTGCCCGTCAGCACAGAGTCCGTCACATCCAGACGGATCGTCTTGCCGATATCCGCCTCAACGAGCGTATAGGTGGTGTCTTTGTTGCCGGTGGCAACCTCTGTTTCGGTTGCGCCGTCCACGCGCACCCACTTGAGCGTGATGCCGCTCAAGTCCGGCTGATTGAGTCCGGAAAGAGTTGCGGACAGCGTAACACCAAGATATGCGTTACCGGAGATGACAGGCGTGCCCGAAAGCGCGCTGCTCGTGCGTGTGATATACACTTCCAGATCGCCCGCGAGCGCATAGCCGGAGAGATCCGGACTGCTCGCAGCTCCATTGACCTTGATGGCCCGGTGGAAGATATAGCTGCTGTCTGCCGGAATCGTGAACACGATCAATGTTCCGTTTGCCACCGCCTGCCCGCTGACGATGGCGCTGTCGCCCGCGGTTACCGTCTGATTTGCTGCGGTCGTGGTGAATACCACCGCAAAGAGGCTGCCGTCCGCAACGGTCGTAAACGAGCCGGATGCTGCCGCGCTAACATTGGGCGTTGCCGCAAGATCGGCAAACGCGCCTGCTTCGGCAGCGACTTGATAGGTCGTGCCCACCGCGAGCGAGAGCGGCGATCCGCCGTTTGAAAAATCGCCTAGGTCATAGACGGCGTACCAGGGGCCGAGCGCTGCGTCGCCAACTACGGTACCCGCGCCTGCGCTTGCGATGTAATCAACGCCTCCGGCAGAGACGGTGATGCTCTTTCCGCCGACCAGAGTCACCTTTTCACTCAACGAGAAGATGATTTTCTGGTTTGCCGTTGCAGCGGCGCTTACCGAAGGCGAATAGAGCGTGGCGACGGGCGGGGTGGTGTCATCGGCTGCAAGCGCTGATGCGGGCAGCGAGATCGCCAGTGCGAGCACGGCGAGCAGTGCCACCCATTTTTTATTTTTTATAAAGATCATATGCGCTCCTTTCCGCAACGCGACGGGTTTTCTCTGCCGCGCGCAGTGGGTCTTATTTTGTGTCTTTTTCGGGAGATGTCTTTTGCTTTCCCCGTGGCGGGAGTCCAACAGGGCTGAAAAAAAATCGGGCGTTCATGGACGAACATATTACTCTTTGCCTCAGTATGCCACAATCATTTTTCGATTGCAAACTGCCAAAGGCGCTTCTATATACAACACTGCGCAAAACCACAAATCGTTGCAGAGTGTTTGCATTTTCTACGAAATTCTTAAAAAATTCCTTTGATACTTTTTTTGCATTTTATCGATAAACATAAAAAATAGCACCTTTTTTTTACACACAGCGTGCAAAAAACCCGCCGGCGGTAGCCGGCGGGTTTTCTCACGTCCCGTTCTTTC
>JAUYTF010000345.1 GCA_030695285.1 Eubacteriales bacterium
AAAAACAAAGGTGCCGGAGCCCGTGGCCGCGCCGCAGAACGGTGATACGCCGTTCACACCTGCCGATGTGGCAGATGCGCCCGCCAGCGCCGCCGAGTTGCACGTTTGCCCGGAGTGCGACGGCAAGGTAGAGCACGAGGGCGGCTGCGTCGTCTGCCGCGCGTGCGGATTCAGCAGATGCGGTTGAGGCGAACGATCGATTTTTCTCACATGGGGATGGGAGGAAAACCGGAATGCGGACATTGATTTTAACAGGGCCCGATCACGAGGGGCAGCAGGCTGTTGCGCGCGCGCTGAAACAATCTCTAGCAGCGCTTGGAGACAGCGTTTTGATCGTCGGCGCGCTTGCGCTGCTGGGCCCTCACCCTTCGCTCTCGCAGACGCGCACAATGGAACTAGAGGCGCTGCCAAAGCCGCGAAGCTTTGCGTTCCTTTCGGCGCACAGCTCCTTTTTGCGCGCACGCAAACGAAAATCCCTCGTCTACGAGGTAAACGAGCGCTATGCGGAGCACTTGCGCACGCTGCTGAAAGAGGGCGAGTTTGATGCGGTTTTATGCCTGCACCGTTACCCCGCCGAGGCGGTGACGCATCTGCGCAAAACGTTTACGTTCTCCGCGCGCTGCTGCTATGTGTCCTGCGACTTTGCGTGTGTGCCTTTTTTAGAGGAAACCACGCTGGATCATTTCTTCATCGCGGACGAAAGCTTTGCCGATGCGTATCTAAAGCGCGGCATCGCGGCAAAGAAGATCGTGCCTGCGGGCATCCCCCTCCCCGCGGACTGGTTTAGCAAAGCAGACCGGGCGGATGCGCGCGCGCTGCTGAATCTGCCGCAGGGCGTGCCCTGCTATTTTATCCCCAATGCCGCGGATCCGGAAGCCGCCGTGACCGCGCTGCTGGATCGCATCACAAACGATTCCGGCCGCATCTGCGTCGTCGCTCCCGACGGCGCGCCACCCAGAAGTCCGTTTGTCGCGCGCTTTGCCGGGGATATCCGCGTTGCGGTGCTGGCCCCCGAAGAGCGGCTGCCCCTTTACCGCGCAGCCTGCGACATCCTGCTTACCGCTCCCTCCGGCGCGATCTCCGCCGCAGCAGCCGTGTCGGGCATGCCGCTTGTGCATCTGCCATCGAACGACGCTTTTGAAGCGCAGACCGCCCGCTTCTTCTCCTCGCGCAACATGAGTCTTTCGGCAGAAACGTATGAAACTGCGGCAGCACTTGCGCTCAAGCTCGTGAAGAATGCAGAGAGCCGGGAAACAATGCGCGCCTCACAGCAAAACGGATGCGTTGCGGATGCCTCGCAGCGCATCGTCCGCTTCTTACACGAAGGGCGTGTTTGAAAAAAACGCTTAACATGTAAAAATTACCCGAAAACACCCGTTTTGCGATTATTGTTCGCGAAAAAGTACGATTATCTGATATACTGATGTCGATCGCGCGAAAGTGCGCGCGGCATCTTTTTCTTTACGGGGGAACCACCCGGATGAAGCAAACCCTGCGCCGTGAACTCACCAACATTGTGTTTCTGGTTTTGATCGTCGCCGCCGCGCTGTTGATCTATGTGCTTTCACGCGCGGAAAACGAGGAGATGACACAAGTTACCGCACAGACCGGTGCAGCGATAGAGTCAGCCCCGACCGAACCCCCCGCCAAGCAGGCCGATCCGCTCGGCGTGCCGGAGGCGGTGTTTGAAACCTATCTGGCGACAAGCGAGGTATTTACGGCCAAGCAGGATCGCAGAGATGCGCGCGCTTATGAGATCATATACGGCGACTCGCCGCCGGTAGAGGCAAGCCTGCAGTATGAGTTGCAGAACGGCTGCATCTCCTCCGTGGAGCTCACGTTTGCGCTGCCCGTCGTGCCAAAGGACAAGGGCAAAACCAGCATCGAAGCTTATCTATACGAAAGCGCGCAGGCACTCGCGCGCGTGCACGGAGACGCGGTTCTCGCCATATTGGGCGACGCGCTGCCCGCAACGGACGCAAAGGATGAACTGCAAGGCTCCTCTGTGCGCTTTTGGGCGGAACAGGCGCTGCTGCTGAAGAAAACGGGGGAAAAATTTGAGGACACGCAGGGCAGCTATCGCTTCCTCGCCTACCGCAGCCAGGGGGAGGATGCGCAGGAGCTGATCTGCGTGCTGTATCTGACCTGATTCTGACTTTTGATTCTAAATCAATTTGCATTTTTCTCAGCCAAATAAATCACAGCATCCTAGACAAAGCGCACTCCAAGCCGGAGCGCGCTTTTGCTTTTGATCTTAGTTTTTCGGATGTCCGGCGGGAGAGAACCTCTCCTCCGTTCTTTGTTTAGCAAGCCGCCTTGAGGATGCTCGCCGCGCCCCGACGGAGCGCTTCTTTGTTGAGCGCGACCAAGCCCGCTTTTGCGCCCGTGAAGAGATGCGCGAGCATCTGTTCCACCGTTTTTGCATGCAGGCACTGCGTCACCTCGATGTAGGCGCCTAGCATGACCATATTTGCGATGCGCGGGTTGCCCAGCTCCTGCGCAATGTCCAGACACGGGACATAAAACGCAGTGATATCCCGTCTGCTCGCTTGTATTTCGATAATGCTGCTGTTGACAAACGCATGCCCGCCGCTGACCAGCTGCGGCTCAAAGCGCAGGAGCGAGGGTTTGTTCATGACGATGATCTCCGTTGGCTCCAGCACGAGCGGGGATATGATCGGCTCGCTGCTGAGCAGCACAGAGCAGTTCGCGGTGCCGCCGCGCACCTCCGGCCCGTAACTCGGTAGCCAGTTGACGCTAAGGCCTTCCTGCATGCCAGCCTCGGCGAGCATCTTGCCCATCGCCATAATACCCTGTCCGCCAAATCCCGAAAGAATGATTTCGTGCGTCATCGTGTTGCCTCCTTTTGTTCCGCTTTGTCTGCATAAACCCCCAGCGGGTAGCAGGGAACCAGGTTTTCCTTGAGCCATCCCACCGCTTCCACGGGCGATAGCCCCCAGTTGGTGGGGCAGGTGGAGAGCAGCTCCACCATCGTAAAGCCTGCACCGGATAGCTGCAGCGTAAACGCCTTTTTGATCGCGCGCTTCGCCTTGGCGATGCTCGCGGGGTCTGCCACCATCACGCGCTCGGTATAGACGCAGCCATCCAGCGTTGCGAGCATTTCCGCCATGCGAATGGGTGAGCCGTGCATCTCCTTTTGCCGACCCTGCGGCGAGGTTGTCGATTTTTGCCCCAGCAGCGTCGTGGGCGCCATCTGGCCGCCCGTCATGCCGTAGATGGCGTTGTTGGCAAAGATTGCGGTGATCTTCTCCCCGCGCATCGCAGCGTGGACGATCTCCGCAGTGCCGATGGCAGCAAGGTCGCCGTCTCCCTGATAGGTAAACACCGCAAGGTGCGGATGCACGCGCTTTATGCCGGTCGCGACCGCTGGCGCGCGCCCGTGCGCCGCCTGCTGCATGTCGCAGGCAAAATAGTTGTAGGCAAACGCGGAGCAGCCCACGGATGCCACGCCGATGGTGGAGCCGATGATATCCAGCTCCTCGAGCACCTCCGCCACGAGCTTGTGTATCACGCCGTGCGTGCAGCCGGGGCAAAAATGCATCTCCGTTTCGGTCAATCCCCTGGAGCGTTCGTAGACGATTGCCATGCACTACACCCCTTCCAGCGCGTCCTGCGCCGCTTTAGTCAATTCTGCCGGCGTGGGACATGTGCCGCCGCCGGTTCCAAAGAAGTGTACGGATTTCGAGCCACCCAGCGCAATCTTCACATCGTCGATCATCTGGCCCATGCTCATCTCCGCGCAGAGCACGGCTTTCACGCCCGCGCGGTTTGCGCAATCATACAGCTCCTTTTCGGGGAACGGCCAGAGCGAGATGGGGCGAAACACGCCGGCCTTTACGCCCGCTTCGCGCAGGCGAAGAACGGCAGCCTGGCAGATGCGCGCCGTCGTGCCGTATGCGACGAAGAGAATCTCCGCATCGTCGGTCAGATATTCTTCAAACCGAATCTCGTGTTGCGTGATGAGATCGTGCTTTTGCTGCAATCTGTGGTTGTGCAGCGTGCAGTCCTTGGGGTCGATGAAGAGCGAGCTGATGATGTTGTGTTCCCGCTTGCCCTTTGTGCCGTCTGTCGCCCAGCTTTTCTTAGGCAGTTTGCGAGGTTTTGGCTGTTTCCACTCGACTGCTTCCATCATCTGGCCGATCATGCCATCCGCTACGATCAGCACGGGGATGCGGTAGATATCCGCAATGTCAAACGCTTCCTGCGTAAGATCGGTCATCTCCTGAATCGTCGCCGGCGCGAGCACCACGGTTCGATAGTCCCCGTTTCCGCCGCCGCGCGTCGCCTGAAAATAGTCCGACTGCGCGGGCGCGATGCTGCCAAGGCCAGGGCCGCCGCGCATCATGTTCACGATGACGACGGGCAGCTCCGCGCCGGCCATGTACGAGATTCCCTCCTGCTTGAGGCTTATGCCGGGGGAAGACGAAGATGTCATCACCCGCGCGCCGCAGCCCGCCGCGCCATAGGCCATGTTGATGGCGGCAACCTCGCTCTCCGCCTGCAGAAAGACGCCGTCGTGCTCGGGCATGTGGCGGGAAAAATACTCGGGAATCTCGTTTTGCGGCGTAATCGGGTAGCCGAAGAAAAAGCGGCAGCCCGCGCGGATAGCAGCCTCCGCCACCGCTTCGTTGCCCTTCCAGAGTTCCTTTGCCATGTCTTCAGCCCCTTTCCACGGTGATCACGCTGTCCGGGCACATCCGCGCGCAGCTGGCGCAGCCGGTGCACTCATCCATACGCTCCACCGCTGCAGGATGATATCCCTTTGTGTTCGTGGCGGCGCGCATCACGATGATGTGCTTCGGGCAAACGGAGACGCACAGCTCGCATCCCTTGCAGCGCTCTTCCCAAAACGTGACATGACCTGCCAATCGGATCACCTCATACACTTTCTATATCTTTGTTCTATGTTTATGTTCTATGTTTTCTTATTCTTGATTTTTCGTCA
>JAUYTF010000350.1 GCA_030695285.1 Eubacteriales bacterium
CCAGAATCCGTCCGCAACAGCTTTTCATATGTCATCCTGCCTGTATCATTTTATAAGCGTTCAAGTTCTGCTTGATTTGCTTTGGCGTTTGCTTTTCCATCGGCACAAATATCCAGTCCTTCTGTTGATCCTCTTCTGACAGTTCGGGAATCGGAAATATATGATCGTCCCAGGAGTCAAACGGAATCTCGACGAGATCTCCCGCTTTCAGCACCTTGCGCACTGCAAAAAACTTTTTCACCATTCCGAGAATCAGATTGCCGATCCCTTCGTTGTCCGGCGAAAGCATAGGTACGAACGCTCCCGTCGCTTTGATAAACAGGGGAATAAACTCGCCTACATTGCCGCAGCCCGTCGCGCGACCGGTGCAGGCTTGAGCAGCAGCTTTCATGCATGCGCCGCAACCAGCGACGTTTTTATATTCCTTTTTCAACTCGTTGAGCGCAGCCAGATCATATGGGTTTCCGTCAGAGTCGAACCAGTAGCGTTTGCCATCCACTTCGCAACCGTCCCCGATGATGGCAGCGAAGCGAATCTTTGTTGGATCAACCTTCTTTTTACCTTTATAGAGCATTTCCATGTACATGGACATCGTTGCCATACAGCCTCCGCGGCATGCGCCTTCCAGCGCGTAAACCATCTGCGGTGTTACGCTGTGGATGTCCAAAATCTTTGGAACTCGGCTGTTGGTGTATCCTACAAAAAGTTTAGCGCCCGGCCAGTTTTTGCGAAAGCGTGGCGTTAAAAACGAACTTTCCGCCCGACGGAACGGCACTATGCGTTCAACACCGATTACATCGGTATTCGGGTCGCCGAAACCGCGCTTTTCGGCTTCGCGCGTGAGTGCAAGTTCGTTCGGATCGATCCCCATCACGCGCGTAGTCACTCTATCGACCTCTACGCTGTTGGTGCCGGAGATGATCATACCAACCTTGACGGGATCGACCGGTGCGGGCGTATTGCCTTCTCCGCCGATGATACCGTCAATCACGGTCAATGTCGGTTTGAATAGATACAGCAGGTCGACGAGTTTCTTCTCAATTTGCCAACTGTGGTTTCTGTAACGCATATTCCCGGAAAGTGTGCCCATCGCATTCTTAAACCCGAGCGTAACACCAGTGTAAAGGTTGGTCTTCATCTTTGGAACGGAGACATAAAGCGTTTCACCGCGCACTACCTCGGAGAAGATGCGCGGAATGTAAACGTCCTTCTGCACTTCTGCCTTCGGTACGTAGTAATGATCGATCGGTTGTTCTTCCACGGCGACCATATCGCATTGATAGCGTTTTGCTACTTTATCTAACCCAACATCATAAAAGAGCTGCGCTGTCGAGATGCCTTTGCCGGTGCCTTCCACAATCGTAATCCGGCAGCCCAGGTCATGCAACACGGAAATTACCGCTTCAAACACGCGCGGGTCAGTGGATTGCGGTACGTCATCCAGGTCATTTCCGCCCTTGTGCATCACTGCAACCAGATTCGGCTTGATGAGCACCTTACGACCGCGAAAAACTTCTTTCCAGCCGGTGTGTTCATCTAGCATATCAAGATTCTTTTGCACCGTCTCGCGAATCGCTTTCACGTCCGGGCGGCTAAAGTACCGCTCCGTACCATAATAGTACGGCAAAACCACAAAGTTATGCATATAATTGACGCGAGGCGCGTCGGTCAATACCACTGCGCTTTTCATGCGTTTACCTGTTCTCTCCACGGTTCCTCACCGTCTTCGATAAAGTCCGCCGCCGTGAAATCTTCCGATTTCATTGTTTTGCGAATCGGCAACCACCAGACATATCCGAATAACAAGCAAAGAATGATCGATCGAACCGCCGGTACACCGTATTCCCGCCCGGTTCGGAATCCGATGATCAGGAGTTCGGCAGCGTGCAGAGTTGCGATAGCGACGAACACCCAGAATGTGACGCCTGCTGCCCAGAGCACCACGGCCGCAATCCACAGCAGGATCACAAGAAAATACCGAAGCAGTTGTTTCATGATCGAACCTCCCATTATACAATACATCTGTTTGCTTTATTATTTCACGTGTATTATGAACTGTCAATAATGAATAGTGTGTTTTTGACAGTTGTCAGGAACAACTTCTTTTGATACAATGGCTTCAATCAAAAGGAACGGTTGAATGATGGAAAAAAACAACAACAAGGCGCAGCTTTCAGAAATAGGGATGCAATTATTCCGTGAAAACGGTTTTGCGAACGTGACGATTTTGGAAATCTGTAAGGCCGCCGGCGTAACGCGGAACGCATTCTATTATCATTTCAGCGACAAAGAGGATCTGCTTTGCTTTTATTTCGCCGACGTGATCCCGTCGCAAAACGAACTGTTTGAGCAAATTCTATCGTTAAGTAGCGACTGGGAAAAGCTCTGGTGCCTGTTGGAAGCGCACCTTCAGCTCATGGAACGCGAGGGTGTGGGCATCACCCGCGCACTTATGAAAGCCAGCCTCGACAACCGCGAGACAATCGTCAAAGATTATGTGCTCACGAATACCTGGTGCGTTCCGTTGATACAAAACTGCATTCAGACGGGTGTGATTCAGACCCCGCTCTCCGCTGAAGAAGTCAATTTCCTGATGACTCGTATGCTTTTGGGCGTTATCGTTTCGTGGTGTAATAAAGACGGCGGATTTGAGCTAGTACCAACCTTTCGAAAAACGCTATACGACTTTTTACAGCCGAACTTGAACCGGATAAACTGACCTGCTCCCACAAAAAGTAATCCACTCAATAAGAGAAAAATTGTAAAACTGAGGTGTCCACCAAATAGTAGTCTAGGCTGAATGAGAGAAAATCGATGTTTGAGGCGTCCCCGAAAGAGCCGTTCAATATGAATGAGAAAAAATCGATGTTCAGACGGCCGCTGAGCCCGTTTTCTGGGCAAACTCAGGCATAGTGAGGCATGAAAGTAGCGCTGTGCGGACGGAACTCGTTGTAGTCCCTTCGCCAGCGCTCTATTCTGTCTCTGGCGTCCTCCAGAGACATAAACCAGTTCATGTTCAGGCATTCGTCCCGAAAGCGTTATGCTTTGGGAGGTGTTCCTTCAGCGTTTGATACAACTGCATCGATTTGGACCAAAGCATCTTTCAGTAAAGCTGATACGCCAACTGTTCTTCGTGCAGGAACACCGGTCGGGAAGAATGTTGCGTAAACTTCATCTACAGCATCAATATCTGCGATATTTTTAAGGAAGATATTTACTTTAACCACATCGTCCATAACGTGGTCGACACTTTCCACAATTGCCTTGATATTTTTTAAGCACTGTTGAGCCTGCTCTTTTACACCACCGGCTACCTTTTCACCAGTTTTGGGGTCCAAAGGTAATTGAGCTGAAATATGATTATAGTGAGAAAAAGCGACAGTTTGTGCAGATAGAGAACTCTTTGGCGCATTTTC
>JAUYTF010000357.1 GCA_030695285.1 Eubacteriales bacterium
CAAACTGCTCATCGGTGGCATATTTTTTCAGCAATCGGTCAGCTGGCGTTTTGTTGATGATGTTTGGCGCGATGAACTTCTCTTCCACCGGGTTTTCGCAATAGCCCAGCGTGAAGATATACCGCTTGCTCTCGCCGGGTGCGAGCGTCAGGCGGATGTGGTGGCTGCCAATGGGCTGCCAGCCGTGGGCGATGCTGTTCTTGCTCTCGCCTGTAAATACGGCTTCCGGATCGGCAAAGCTGCGGTATGCGCCGCAAAATGCCGTGCGGTCCGTGTCAAACCCGTCTACGGGTGCGTTGACCGCGAACACAGCGTAGTGATTGCGCCGTTCGCGGTATTCGCTCTTGTGGTAGATGCGGCTGCCTTCCACCTCTACCTCGCCGAGAGAGTAGTTGCGCTGAAAATTGCTCATGTCGTCCAGCGCATTCCAGAGACAGAATTCCACCGCGGAGAAGAGGTCAATCTGCTTTTCGGCATCGGTCTCGTTGGTGAGCGTGACGCGGGTGAGCTCGCAGTTTTCATCCACAGGAACAAAGGTTTCCTGGCTGGCATAAAGTCCGTCTTTCGTGCTCTCGAGTATGGTATAACCAAGCCCGTGGCGGCAGGTATAGCCATCCAGCTCCGCGCGGACGGGCTGCCAGCCGATGTTCCAAACGGAAGAATTGTCCCGAACATAAAAATAGTGTCCGTTGACATCGAGAGGATTCTCGTTGTAGCGATAGCGCGTTAAACGCAACAGTTTTGCGTCTTTATAAAAGCAATAGCCACCGGCGGTGTTGGAAATAAGCCGAAAAAAATCCCGCGAACCAAGGTAGTTGATCCACGGGAGAGGTGTCTTTGGCGTTGCAATCACGTATTCCCGGGCGGTGTCGTTGAAAACCCCGTACTTCATCGATGAGCCTCCGTATTGTATTGAAACATTCAAGTCATCTATTTCGCGCAGCGATGTGTCACAGAGCACCGCTTGCGGGATGATTTTCTCAGTTGCGCGGCTTGCGGCAGCCGACGCTCTTGCGCTCCTTGAGCTGCAGGGAGAGGGCGACCTTCATCAGCCCCGATTCCTGACTGGTTTGAATCGTGTCGCCGGCTTCGATACGCGTATGCAGCAGCTCCACCGAAATTCTGCCGAGTCGTTCCTTGAAGGCGTGCATGGTCGTGATGGGCGGCTCGATCATCTCGCAGATCTGCACGTCGTCAAACCCCATGACGGACACATCCTCCGGCACGCGGTATCCGCTCTCCTTGAGTACGCGGATGAACGCGGCTGCCAACATGTCGTTTTCACAAAAAAACGCTTCCGCCGGTACGTTGCCTGCGCGAAGCCAGGCGAAGATATCTTCCCGCGCTTTGTCGGGTGAGATGTCCACATCGATCACCTGCAGGGGGGTAAGTTCTTCATCCTTGTGCTCTGTCATGGACAGATGGATGCCCAGCTCGCGATCGTCAAAATTGACGATGCGCTGCTTGGAGCGAAGGTAGCCGATGCTTTTGTGTCCGCAGCGGATGAGATAGGACACGGCGGATTTCACACCGTAGGTGTTGTCGTTGCCGACGCAGTCCACATAAGCGGAGAAGAGGAAGTTGTCGATGATGACCAGTGGCACGTTGCCGAGCGTGTAAAACTGCAAAAAAGCGTTTCGCTGGGGCAGGGTGATATCGGTGCCTAGCATAACCACGCCGCACGTATCCGAAAGGATGCGCTTGACCTGGTCGTCCCAGGGCTGGTCGGCATAAAAATAATGCACGAGGATGCGATAGCCCATCTCCTTTGCCGCAGCTTCCGCGCCGCGCATAACAAAGGTTGAGAATGTTGTCTGCTCCGCCACGCCGACGCCGACGTAGATCACAAAGCTGACGATGTTCTTTGCCTGGCGTTCACTCTGGCGCGACTTCGGGGTCACATAACCAAGCTTCGTCGCCGCAGCGAGCACCTTGGTGCGCGTTTCGGAACTGACGCCTGGCTTTCCGTTAAGTGCCATTGAAACGGCGGCGGTGGATATGCCAAGCATGTTGGCAAGGTCTCGAGCGGTTACGTCTGCCATGATGTGTTCCTTATTTTGTACTAAATTAATCATATTATACAAGATTTAAGTTAAGAAGTAAAGTTATTTATGTAGAATTCGTGTTTTTATCGTGCGGGCGTACATTGTATCTTGACAAAAAGATAGAATCTAGTATTATAGAATTAAGCTAAATTAATCACAGTTCTGAACTTAGATACCTTTAAAAATTTAGTTAATGAATCACGAACGATGTGTACGAAAGGATACAAACACAATGTCTGAACTCTTCACTGATATCCCCAAAATTCGCTACGAAGGCCCCGCAAGCAAGAACGCGCTTGCTTTCAAGTTTTACGATGCAGACCGCATCGTGCACGGTAAGCCCATGCGCGAGCATCTCCCGTTTGCCATGGCATGGTGGCACAACCTCTGCAACGCCGGCAAAGATATGTTTGGCGATCCGACCGCGGACAAGTCTTTTGGCGCGGAAAAAAACACCATGGCGCACGCGAAAGCAAAGGTGGACGCCGGCTTTGAGTTCATGCTAAAGACCGGCATACGCTACTTCTGCTTCCACGATATAGACCTCGTACCCGAAGCGGACGACATCAACGAAACCAACCGCCGTCTCGACGAAATCACGGACTACATGCTCGAAAAGATGAAAACCAGGGACATCGCTTGCCTCTGGGGCACGGCGAATATGTTTGGCAACCCGCGCTTTATGAACGGCGCTGCCAGCTCCAACTCCGCCGAGGTGTTTTGCTTTGCAGCGGCGCAGGTGAAAAAGGCGCTTGAGCTCACCGTCAAACTCGGCGGTCGCGGCTATGTGTTCTGGGGCGGCCGTGAGGGGTATGAAACGCTGCTCAACACCGACATGAAGTTTGAGCAGGACAACATCGCGCGCCTCATGCGCATGGCGGTCAACTACGGACGCAGCATCGGCTTCAAGGGAGACTTCTATATCGAGCCAAAACCCAAAGAGCCCATGAAGCACCAGTATGACTACGACGCGGCGACCGCAATCGGGTTCCTCCGCGCCAACGGACTGGATCAGGATTTCAAACTCAACATTGAGGCCAACCACGCCACGCTTGCGGGGCACAGCTTCCAGCACGATCTGCGCGTGAGCCGCATCAACGGCATGCTCGGTAGCATCGATGCCAATCAGGGCGATCTGCTGCTCGGCTGGGATACAGACGAGTTCCCCTTCGACGTCTACGAGGCGACGATGTGTATGTATGAAGTGCTTCAATCCGACGGACTGACAGGCGGCTTTAACTTTGACGCCAAGTCCCGCCGCGCCAGTTATACCTATGAAGACATGTTTGAATCGTTCATCCTCGGTATGGATACCTTCGCGCTGGGTCTCATCAAAGCTGCGGCGCTGATCGAGGACGGTCGCATCGATGCGTTTGTTCAGGAGCGCTATGCAAGCTACAAAGACGGCATCGGCGCACGCATCGCAAAAGGCGAAGCGACGCTGGAAGAATGCGCGACAAGAGCGATGGCGGCAAAAGCCCCCGCGCTTCCCGGCAGCGGCAAGCAGGAATATCTGGAGAGCGTCGTCAACAGCGTGCTCTTTGGTTGATTCGGGTTTTCAAAATATAAGGGCGGCAGCACTGCCGCCCCCATTTTTCATGAGGTGAAAGCATGTATTACATCGGCATCGATCTTGGCACATCCGCGCTCAAAACCCTGCTCATGGATAGCGAGGGCGCGGTGCTGAACATCGCCTCCCGCGAATACCCGCTGGAGTTTCCGCATCCCGGTTGGTCCCAGCAAAAGCCGGAAGACTGGCAACAGGCGGTCTTTGCGTGCATCCCCGAGCTCACGCGCGACATCGACCGCTCGAAGATAGCCGGCATCGGCGTCGGCGGGCAGATGCACGGGTTGGTCGTGCTGGATGAATCTGACGCAATCATCCGCCCCGCGATTCTCTGGAACGACGGGCGCACGGCGAAAGAAACCGACTACCTCAACAACAAAATCGGCAAGGACAAGCTCTCCGAATGGACGGGCAACATCGCCTTTGCCGGGTTCACCGCGCCAAAGCTGCTCTGGATGCGCAACAACGAGCCGGAGAACTTCAAAAAGATCGCCAAGATCATGCTGCCGAAGGATTACATCGCGTATCTGCTCACCGGCGTACACAGCACAGACTTTTCCGATGCCTCCGGCATGCTGCTGCTCGATGTGAAAAACCGCCGCTGGTCGCAGCCGATGCTGGATATCTGCGGCATTTCCGAAACGCAGATGCCGAAGCTCTTTGAGAGCTACGATGTGGTCGGTACGCTCACGCCTGCGGTTGCAAAAGCGCTGGGGTTGCCGGAATCGGTCAAGGTCTGCGCGGGCGCGGGTGACAACGCAGCCGCCGCGGTCGGAACCGGAACGGTTGGCGAGGGCAGGTGCAACATCTCCATCGGCACCTCCGGGACGGTGTTCATCTCTAACTGCGCGTTTAGCGTGGACAGCCACAACGCGCTGCATGCCTTTGCGCACTCAGACGGCAACTATCATCTGATGGGCTGCATGCTCTCCGCGGGCTCCTGCAGCAAATGGTGGATGGAAGACATCCTCGAGAGCAAGGATTACAAGGGGCTGGAAGCGCCGATTACGGACGACAAGCTTGGCGTAAATCACGTGTTCTTCCTGCCGTATCTGATGGGCGAGCGCTCTCCGCACAACGACCCCGCCGCGCGCGGCACGTTTATCGGCATGACGATGGATACCAGCCGTGCGGATATGACGCAGGCGGTGCTGGAGGGTGTGGCGTTTGCGATTCGCGATTCGGTCGAGGTAGCAAAAGCGCTCGGCATCCAGATTGACCGCAGCAAGATGTGCGGCGGGGGAGCTAAGAGCAGGCTCTGGAAGAAGATGTTCGCCAACATCCTGAATCTCGAGATCGACACCATCACATCCGAAGAAGGTCCCGGCCTCGGTGGCGCTATGCTGGCGGCGGTCGCCTGTGGCGAGTACGCCTCCGTCGAGGAGATCACCGAGAAGATGGTGCATGTCAACGCGACTGTGAAGCCCGATCCTGAAATCGCCGCGCGCTACGAGGCGCAGTATCAGAAATTCGTGAAGATCTACCCGACGGTGAAGGCGCTCTTCCCGCTGATTGGGTAAAACGACGACATACGCGAAGCGCTATCCGCACGGGTAGCGCTTTTTTGCACACTTGGCGTATCATAACGATAACAGCGCAATATCTTACAAGATTCCAATCGTGCAAACGGGGTATCCTATGGCAATGAAGCAGGCAAGCGGCAAAAAAGGCGAAAAGCGCACGGCGATCTACGATCCGGAGCTGATGGTGGAAGCCTATCAGTTTCAAGGCGTGATGCAGGCGTTTCCAAACCATTTTCACGAGCACTATGTGATCGGCTTCATCGAGCGCGGGCGCAGGAACCTCAAGGTGCGCGGCGGTTGCCACCTGACCGCTCCGGGCGATCTGCTGCTCTTCAACCCCGGCGAAAACCACGCCTGCGAAGCGCAAGACGGACAACCGCTGGATTACCGCTGCATCAATATTGAGCCGGCGGTGATGGCGAGAGCCGCGCAGGAAATCTTCGGTAACGAGCGCCAGCCGCTTTTTGCGCAACCCGTCGTGTTCCATTGCGAATTCATCGACGAACTGCGCGAGCTGCACACGATGATCATTCGCGGAGAGCGCGGCGTGCAAAAAGAGGAGCGCTTCTATTTTGTGCTCGAGCAGCTCCTGCGGGACTATGCGGAGGCGGGCGAGCGAGAGACGATAGCGGAGCGGCGCGCCGAGGTGAAGGCGGTTTGCAGCTATCTGGCGGCGCACGCAAGCGAACCGGTTTCGCTGGACACGCTCGGCGAAATTGCGGGTTTGAGCAAATACCACCTGCTGCGCGCGTTCACCAAAGAGACAGGCATCACCCCTTATAGCTATCTGGAGACAATCCGCATTGACCGCGCAAAGACGCTGCTTCGGCAGGGCATCGTGCCCGCGGAGGCCGCGCTCTGTGCCGGCTTTTCGGATCAAAGCCATTTTACCAACGCATTCAAGCGCTTCATCGGCCTCACGCCCGGACAATATCGCCGCGTGTTTGCCGAAAACCGCTTAGAGGATCAGGAAGAACGGGAACACATATGAACCAATCGGAACAAAAATGCGTCATCATCATCGACAACGCCCTGCCGCTGGGGCTGATTGCCAACACCGCCGCTATCCTTGGCACTACATTGGGCGCAACTCTGCCGCAAATGGTCGGGTGGGATGTCTGCGACGCATCGGGCAACACGCATCGCGGCATCAACACCGTGCCGACTACAGTTTTACAAGCGGGGGAGGAACTGCTAAAAACCCTGCGTGCCCGCCTGTATGAGCCGGAGTTTGCCGACCTTTTGGCGGTGGATTTTTCGGATATTGCGCAGCGAATCCACATTTACGACGACTATGTGAAAGAGGCCGAGGGGACGCCGACGGACGCGTTCCAATACTTTGGCCTCGCGCTGTATGGAGACAAGAAAAAGGTCAACCGCCTCACGGGCATGCTGCCACTACTCAGGGCATAGGCGCTGTTTTACGTGCCATGCGCGCTGAACTATGATATAATTAATGGTGCGATTTTCCGACTCTATTCAGAATGGGCAGGCCGCGCTTGTCCGTTTTTTATGCTTGAGGTGAAGCAATGGATACAAGACCCATCGGCATATTTGATTCCGGCATGGGCGGACTGACCTGCGTGCGCCAGATGATCCGCCTCTTGCCCGGCGAAGACATCGTCTACTTTGGCGACACGGGGCGCGTGCCGTATGGCGGGCGTTCCGCAGAGACCATCGTGCGTTACGCGCGGCAAGACGTCGCATTCTTGCGCAGTTTTGACCTGAAGACGATCGTCATCGCCTGCGGTACGGTCAGCACCACCGCGCTGGATGTGCTGGAGCGCGAAAACGACCTGCCCATCCTCGGTGTGGTACAGCCTGCGGCAAAAGCCGCTGTCAACACAACCAAATCCGGCAAAATCGGCGTGATCGGCACCAAGGCGACCATCCGAAGCGGGGCGTATGAAGCGAGTATTCGCGCGCTGCTGCCGGAGGCACAGCTCATCGCGAAAGCCTGCCCGCTGCTCGTTCCGCTTGTGGAGGATGGCAGGGTGCATCGCGGAGACGCGGTCACCGAGCGCGTTGTGGAGGAATATCTTGCCCCCGTCAAGACGGCGGGTGTGGATACCCTCGTGCTTGGCTGCACGCATTATCCGCTTTTGATGGATGTAATTTCGGACTATATGGGAACGGGCGTGACGCTCATCGACACCGGCGAGGAGGCGGCACGCGCTGCTGCCGCGCTGCTGTTTGAGCAAAGCCAGCTCAACGACCCGTCACGCAAAGGGCGGCGCCGCTATTACGCCAGCGACAGCGCGGCGGATTTTGCCGCGACGGCTGCGCTGTTTCTCGGCAAAGATATCTCGGACCGCGTCGAGCGCGTGGCGATTGAGAACTATTGATTTTTAAAAAATTTGCATGCAAAAACGGACGGTGAAGAAGCGGGGAAGCCTGCTTCTTTTTTCGAGCGATTTATGCGGTTGCGAAAAGCGAAACAAGCGGCTATAATGGTTAGGACTACTAACTATATTGTGATCGGGGTGCGCGGGGTGGCGTCCCGTAAGAACAATCATTTTTCCATTATAGTTAGTACTACTAACCAATTGAGGATTCGTTGAAAAAAGAGTTGTATGATGCCCAAGAAATACGCGAAAACCTGCGATTTTTTAAGAGCAGAATAACAGGAGACGACAAACCGCATGGCAAAACTGACCATTCAGGCGGAAAACTGTAAGGGCTGCGGCCTTTGCGTGGACGCCTGCCCGAAGAAAATCCTCCGCATCGATGCGGACGTGATCAATCACAAGGGACACGCACCTGCGCAGATGACGGACGAGTCCCGCTGCACCGGCTGCGGGTTTTGCGCGCTGATGTGTCCGGACTGCGTGATTACGCTGGAGCGATAAGGAGGCGAAGAGATGGCAGAAACTGTTTTGATGAAAGGCAACGAGGCGCTGGCCGAGGCGGCAGTCCTCGCGGGATGCAGATATTATTTTGGATATCCTATTACGCCGCAGACGGAGATCGGAGCATATTTGGCTCGGCGAATGCCGCAGGTGGGCGGTGTTTTTCTGCAGGCGGAGAGCGAAATCGCAGCGATTCACATGGTCTATGGCGCGAGCGCGGCCGGGAAAAGGGTGATGACCAGCTCCTCCAGCCCCGGTATTTCGCTCAAGAGCGAGGGGTTATCCTATCTTGCCGGGAGCGATTTGCCCGCGCTTGTGGTCAATGTGCAGCGCGCGGGGCCGGGCCTTGGCGGCATACAACCATCGCAGGCGGACTACATGCAGGCCACGCGCGGCGGCGGACACGGGGACTTTCGTAACATCGTGCTCGCGCCCGCGAGCGTGCAAGAGATGGCAAGTCTGACAATGCGCGGGTTTGACCTCGCGGATCAATACCGCATGACGGCGATGATTTTGGCTGACGGCACGATCGGGCAGATGATGGAACCCGTCACGCTGGAAACGCCCACACCAACGCTGGTAGAAAAACCCTGGGCGCTGACGGGCACGCAAGGGAAGCGCGAAAAGAACATCATCACCTCTCTTTATCTCTCGCCCACGGAGCTGGAAAAGAAAAACCTTTCGCGTTTTGCGCGATATGCAGCCGTACAGCAAAAGGAGACAGAGTATGAAGCATTTTGTATGGACGATGCGCAGATCTGCCTTGTTGCCTACGGTATCACGGCGCGCGTCTCAAAGAACGCGGTGGCAGCAGCGCGCGCAAAGGGCATCCGCGCGGGCTTGATCCGCCCGATTACGCTCTGGCCGTTTCCGACGGAAGCGCTCAGGCAGGCGGCAAAGACGGTGAGGCAGTTTCTATCCGTCGAGATGTCTATGGGGCAAATGATGACGGATATCGAGCTTGCGATTCGTTGCACACGTCCTGTTACGCTGGTCTCCCGCGTGGGCGGGGTGATTCCCGCGCCGGAAGAGGTGCTGGTGGCTATTGAACGGGCGGCCAACGAGGAGGCAACATGATAGCTACGAATCGTCCGCACGCAATGACCGCCGCGCAGACGCACTATTGCCCCGGTTGCACACACGGCATCATCCACCGGCTGGTGGGGGAGGCAATCGACGCGCTGGGCATCGAGGGGCGCACCATCGGCATCGCTCCTGTCGGCTGCGCGGTGCTGGCTTACAACTATTTCAATCTGGATATGACGGTTGCCGCGCACGGACGCGCACCCGCCGTTGCAACCGGGCTCAAGCGCGCGAACCCCGAAACCATAGTGTTTACCTATCAGGGCGATGGCGACCTTGCGAGCATCGGTATGGCAGAGGCGGTGCACGCGGCTGCGCGGGGGGAGAACATCACCATCATCTTCGTCAATAACGCGGTCTATGGCATGACCGGCGGGCAGATGGCGCCGACTTCGCTGCCGGGGCAGGTGACGCAGACTTCGCCTTACGGGCGCAATGAGGCACAATGCGGCTTGCCGGTTAAGGTCTGCGAGATGCTTGCCCAGTTGGACGCACCGGAATACATCGCGCGCGTTGCGGCCAACTCCGTCAAAAACGTGCTTGCCGCGAAGCGAGCGATTGAAAAAGCCTTTCGCAATCAGGTGGAAGGCAGGGGGTTTTCGCTCGTTGAAGTGCTCTCAACCTGCCCCACAAACTGGGGTAAAACACCGAAGGACGCGCTCAAGTGGATGGAAAGCGACATGATTCCATACTATCCGCTCGGCGTTTATAAGGACAGAAGTGCAGTAGTAACAGATCGAACATAGCGCAAGGGAGGCAAGCGTACGATGCAGGCAAACAACGAAACTATGCGTATACTCGTCGCCGGATTCGGCGGTCAGGGTGTGCTCTTTTTGGGAAAACTCATCGCCTATGCAGGGGCATTGAAAGGGAAGCAGGTCACTTGGCTGCCATCCTACGGGCCGGAGATGCGCGGGGGCACCGCCAACTGCGCGGTGATCCTCAGCGACGGGCCGATCGGTTCGCCGATTGTGAGCGAACCGGATGTGCTGATCGTCATGAATCTGCCTTCGTTTGCGGCCTACGAGCAGAAAGTGC
>JAUYTF010000363.1 GCA_030695285.1 Eubacteriales bacterium
CGCTTGTGGGCTGCAAATGGATGTTCATATGATGTGCCTTTCGAGTTGTCAACGCAATTGTATAGCATGTTCAACATTTCGTCAAGGTGTCTTCCCGCGAAGTATTGCCAAAAAATGCGCTTTCTCTGCTGCATTTTCTGATTTCTTCTGAATTGTTCACCAATTGAACAAGTGTTTTCATTCCGATGTGTTTTCGAACCAGCTTTCTAAGTGTTTCTCGATGCTCGTTTCTCTTGACATTTTGCGCTGCGTTCTTTAAGGTTATCTGTATTCAATTAAATTTGGTTTTCGGGTTCTTCGGTAGACTCTATCGGAAACATAAAACAATCATTCCAGCGGATCAAACATGATGAGCGAAAGCTCTAAAGGAGATTTTTCCGATGAAACGCTTGCTGCCTGCTCTTACAGTGATTTTGGTTCTGCTCTCGTTTGCCGCTTGCGCCGCCGCGCCCGCTGCGGAACAGGCCGAGGCAACTCCACTGCCCACAGCCACCCCCGAAGCGACCGCGGCACCCACGCAGGAGCCGACGCCGGAACCCACTCCAACCCCCACGCCGGAGCCCGTGTTCACCGAGACCTCGCTTTCAGAGCGGCTCTTTTCCGCTGGGAAAGTCACCGTCACAGCAACGGGCGTGCGCTTTTCTGCCAATTATATGACATATATCGACCTCTTGATTGAAAACGGCTCCAGTGCCTCCGTTTCTCTCTTTCTCGGCGGGGTCTGCCTCAACGACTGGCAGGTAGACGGCGCAATCGAGAATGCCGCGAGCATTTCGGCGGGCGAAACGCGCACAGCGCTTGTCGTTGTGAGTTTTGCAGACGACCCGAACGCAGTGTATCTAAACATCACATCCATCGCGGGTGTGACGCTCAGCCTCAGCGTCGTGGATGACGAGAGCGGGGATGCGCTACTCAAGCAAAAGAGCTTTTCCGTCGCTGTCCCGGGCGCAGCGCCCGTTGGCGATCCCTCCGAAAACGCCACGCTGGTCTACGAGGACAATCATCTCGCCATTCTTCTGCAGGGCATCGACGGCTCGCTCAAGAGTACGCGCGCGCTTCTTTATAAGAAACCCAACGCAACATGGATGAGCGTCACCGTCGATCCCGTCTACGCGGGATATACCAATATCGTCAACCGCACCTATACGATGGAGCCGGGGAAATACCGTCTGCTCGCGCTGGACGGAACAGAGGTGATGGCACGCCAGAACATCACCGCACTGAGCCAGCTGAACCTGTATCTTACGCTGCGTCACTTCGACGGCAGGATTCTTCGCCCGGTCGTCGCCGCCATCGCAGACCCGAACGTGAGCCAGACCGTGATGAGCGCGCCGGACGCGGACCCGATCGTCTACCAAAGCGAGCTTTCATACTTCATCCTCCGCAATATGGGGATCACGCAGTTTGACGGGCACGAGGCGATTCTGCTGGATTTTGAAAACATTACGCAGCACTATATCAAGCCGCTTGACCTCACCGCGTATGCTTCAAATCCCGAAATCACGATCGACGGAACGGCTTATCCGCTGATGTCCTATTGCACGAACTGCTACCCGACCACGCACGGCTATCTGCTGCTCTGGCCCGAAGGCGCGCCGGAAGGCACGCTGTCTAGCGCCAAGAGCGTCACCGTCGGCCTCAAGATCGCCCGCATCAACGGCGGTCGCCTGGATCCCATCGTCGACACGCACGATTTCACCTTTGATCTGGCCAAATAATCTCTCAGCGAACGTAAAACAGCGGAGGCAACCAGCCCCGCTGTTTTTTTGCGCGGCGCATTCCGGCAGGAGACTGGCTTTCGTTGCAAGCGCGCTC
>JAUYTF010000365.1 GCA_030695285.1 Eubacteriales bacterium
GAACACTTGACTGGGACACTTGACTGGTACACTTAGCTAGAACACTTGGCTAGAACACTTGGCTAGAACACTTGGCTGGAACACTTGGCTGGAACACTTGACTGCTACACTTGGCTAGAACACTTGGCTGGAACACTTGGCTGGAACACTTGGCTGGAACACTTGGCTGGAACACTTGGCTGGAACACTTGGCTGGAACACTTGACTGGTACACTTGACTAGTACACTTAATATTGAAACGGAGGATTTGTTGATGTCGAAACTCACCTATTTCTATCTGCCGAGCTGCCCGCACTGCCGCATTGCCGCGCGCTATATCGAGGAGCTCTGTGCCGAGGACAACTGCTACAAAGAAGTTGAGATCGAGCGGATCGACGAGTCCGCCGAAAAAGCGCTCGCCGCCAAGTATGACTACTGGTATGTGCCCTGCTTCTACTTGGACAAGGACAAGATTCACGAAGGCCACGCCGAAAAAGCGGACATCAAAGCCGTGTTCGACCGCGCGTTGAAAACCTGAATTTTTTAATCATCTGCCTCATCAGAAAGCCCGCCCGCAGCAAAAAGCCGCCGGCGGGCTTTATCGCGCAAGAAACCCTTCGATTGTCACGCAAACTTCTCGCGAAAAGCCGACACGAAGTTGTATAATGGAGATAAGTGATCCTTTTGTTTTACTCATATTCTCCGCAACTGTTTATAGATACGAAGGAAGTGCTTTTCATGCTGATCGCCCTTTATGTGCTGCTCGCGCTACTGGCAGCGGTAGCCGTGTTTACTTTGCTCGTCGCGTGGAAAGTCTCCGGTATGATTCTCCATCCGCGCGTGTTTGCCTACGATACGGTGATAGACGAAGAAGTCAAGCGCGGAAGCTTTACGCGGTCGTGGTTCGACGCGAATGTGCATCTTGAGGATTTCACGCTTCGCTCCGGTTTCGGCTACGACCTGCACTGCGCGCTCTGGCCGCGCGAGGAAGCGGCCTCTTTCCCCGACGGGCTGCTGCGCGTCGCGGTACTCGCGCACGGCTTCTCCTACTGCCTGCTGGGGCAGATCAAGTATGCCGCCCTGTTTCACGCGCTGGGGTTTGACTGCGTGCTCTGCGACCACCGAAACCACGGCCTCTCGGGCCGCGCGCCGACTACGATGGGCGTTTGTGAAGCCGAGGATCTCGCCACGGTCTGCGCATGGGCGCGGGCGCGCTTTGGCGAGGATGCGCTACTCGGCACCCACGGGGAATCCATGGGCGCGGCGACGGTGATGCTGCACGCTTCGCAGGATGCGCGCCTCGCGTTCGCTGTGGAGGACTGCGGCTTTTCCGATTTCTACTCGCTAATGCGCTATGTGCTGCCGCATCGTTATCATCTGCCCGCGCTGCCCGTTCTGCCGATTGCAAGCTTGTTTTCACGCCTACGCGGGGGCGTGTCGTTTCGAAACATTCGTCCTGTAGAGGCGCTGAAGCGCTGTGCGCTTGTTCCGATGCTTTTCATCCACGGGGACGCGGACGAACTGATTCCCGCCGGCATGATGCAAGCGTGTTATAGCGCAAAACCGGGCGCAAAGGCAAAGTGGCTTGTACAGGGGGCGCCGCACGCTGGCAGCTGGCACACGGACGCGGACGAATACCGCAACCACCTGGAACGCTTTCTTTCTCAGCACGGTATTCTCTGACGAGCAAGGGCGTGTTCGGGCGAGAAATTTACGCGAAAAGCGCGCAGTTGCGCGAAAAAACATGCTGTTGTAACACCGTCATTTATTGCGCGCGATCTCGCTTGCAAACACAGCAAAACGCTGTTATCATGAAGTTAGTATGGAGGGCAAAATTATGACCAAACCGTTCCGAAAGGCCATGCTCATCACATCCGTCGTGTATCTCATCGTCGGGCTGGTTTTAATCATCTGGCCGGATGCCGCGCGTCAGATCATCATCTACGCCATCGGTGGCGCCGCGCTGCTTTACGGCGGATATCGCATCGTGGATTTCTTCGTGCGCAAGGAGCATCTCTCCGGCGTGGTGCAAATCGGCATTGCGCTCGGCATCGCCTGCCTGCTTCTTGGGTTGTTTCTGCTTGTTCAGTCGGCGCTCGTCGTCACGCTGCTCTCTGCCATCATCGGCGTCGCGGTCATTATAGACAGCGTGCTGCGTCTGCAGGTCGCCCTCAACATGCGCCATGTCGGCGCGCGATATTGGCTGCTGCTGCTCGTCACCGCGCTGGTGACGCTGGGCTTTGGTATCCTGCTGCTCTTCAACCCCTTTACGGCGGTCAAGGTTGCGACCATCGTCGGAGGCGTTGGCCTACTGCTCACCGGAGGGTTCACGCTCTGGGGCGTATTGCAAGCGCAAAGCGGCGGCCCGCAGCGGACGGTGTCCATCAGATAAACGGCGAACCTATGCGGCGCGATTGCGCCGCTTTTTTTATCCCCTCCGCGCTTTGATTCGGACGCTTCATATACCGTACCAATTCCATTCAAAGGAGGCCATATGAGCGCAAATCTCGATCTGGCAAAGACCCTCTTTCA
>JAUYTF010000366.1 GCA_030695285.1 Eubacteriales bacterium
AAACACGACGAGCCCTGCGCCGTATACTTTACCGCTCTCGAGCGCTTCAAGCAGGGCGGCTTCGTCCACATTGGTCCCGCGGGAGGTGTTGATGATGATCACGCGATCCTTCATCATCGCGAGCGCCTCGCGGCTCACGAGCGGCTGGCCGGGCAGCGACGGAACGTGCAGCGAGATGATGTCGCAAGTTTTGAGCAGTTCGTCGATTTCGACATAGCGCATGGTTTCGCACTCCAGCTCCGGCACCTTATAGATGTCGTAAGCAAGCACGCGCATGCCCAGCGCCTGGCAGCGGCGGCCAAGCGCTTGACCGATGCGGCCATAGCCGACGATGCCGACGGTCTTGCCTGTAAGCTCGATGCCCTCATAAGCTTTCTTCTCCCATTTGCCTTCGCGCATGGTGTGCCCCGCGGCGGAGATGAAACGCGCGCAGGAGAACATATGCGCCAGTGCCAGTTCCGCAACCGCGTCCGAGCTGGCCTTTGGTGTGTTGCAAACAGAGATGCCGCGCCCTTCGGCACAGACCTTGTCGATGTTGTCGATGCCCACGCCCGCGCGGATAACGAGCTTGAGCCTGCCGGTCATGCAGGCGGCGGTGATCTGCGGCTCGCGTACTTTGGTTGCGCTGCGCACGACGAGCACGTCGTAATCCTGCACCGCTTCGCAAAGCGCGTCGGGATCATAAAATTTCATGTCGACCTGGCAACCCTTTGCAGCAAGCGCAGCAATCGCGCTTTTCTCCATGCCGTCGCTGGCAAGAATTTTAATCATAGCGTTTCTCCTCTATGCGTTGTTGGTTACTTGTTCTCAGTTTCAAACTTCTTGAGAAAGTCCACAAGCGCGACCACGCCCTCTTTGGGCATGGCGTTGTAGGTGGAGGCGCGCAGGCCGCCGACACTCTTGTGACCCTTGAGGTTGTCATATCCCGCAGTTTTCGTCGCGGCCACGACCTTTGCGTCCAGCGCTTCGTCGTCGGTCACGAACGGGATGTTCATCAGCGAACGATATCTCTTTTCCACCGTTCCGCGGAACATTTTGCTCGAATCGAGGAAGTCGTAGAGCACCTTGGCCTTGTCCTCGTTGATCGCCTGCATGGCGGAAAGGCCGCCGATCTTCTTGAGATGCTTGAACACCTTGCCGCAGACGTAGATCGCCCAGCAGTTCGGCGTGTTGTACATGGAGCCGTTCTCCGCGTGGATGTCGTAGCGCATGTAGGTAGGCACCCATTCCGGCAGATCCGTACGGATGAGGTCTTCGCGAATGATGACGACCACCATGCCCGCTGGGCCAACGTTCTTCTGCACGCCCGCGTAGATCAGGCCGTAGTCACTCACGTTGCAGGGCTTGGAGAGGAACATCGAAGACTGGTCGGACACCAGCGTCTTGCCCTTGGTGTTTGGCAGCTCGGCATAGGTCGTGCCATGGATGGTTTCGTTCTCGCAGATATAGACATAGTCCGCATCCTCGCTGATGGGAAGGCGGCTCACATCGGGAACGTAGCTGAAATTCTTATCTTTGCTAGAGGCAAGCACATTGACTTTGCCGTATTTCTTGGCTTCTTCGGCGGTTTTCTTCGACCATGCGCCAGTGACGATATAGTCTGCCACGCCGTTTTTCATCAGGTTCGCCGGAACCATCGCAAACTGGAGCGTTGCGCCGCCCTGGATGAAGAGCACCTTGTAGTTGTCCGGAATGCCCATGAGATCACGCAGATCGGATTCGGCTTCGTCAATGATGGTCTGATACACCTTGGAACGGTGAGACATCTCCATGACGCACATGCCGCTGCCTTTGTAATTTAGCATTTCTGCCGCGACTTCTTCGAGCACCTCAACAGGCATCGTTGCGGGTCCCGCTGAGAAATTGTAGATACGCTCGTAATTCATACTGCACACTCCTAAAAGATTTCATTCTGTCAGAAAAGGTATTCCTAATACATTATATCTTCGAAAGTAACGCAATTCAACCGGAAATCTCTAAAAGATTAAGGTTTCAAAATACATTTTTATATATATGTTTTTATTGAACACAAATCAATATCGAATTATTATCTTTTGAACACTGATTCTTCGAGAATTCAACACGATATCTGTAAAAGAACCGCGCAGGCTGCCTGCGCGGTTCTTATTTTTTCAGTCAAATCGCCTAGCGCTCTTCGCGGAAGTAGGCGATGCCGAGGCTGTGCGGCGGCTGATCCTCGCGCTTTTTGCGCAGAGCGCCCATAATCAGCACAAACAGCGTCGCAAGGTACGGAAGCATCTTGAAGATTTCCTGCGAGCTTCTTGTGAGCCCAGGAATGTAGAAGAACAGCCAGAACAGCGCGCCAAACAGATAGCTGCCCCAGATGGCACGGCGCGGCTTCCAAGTAGCGAAGATGACCAGCGCAACCGCGAGCCAGCCGAGCTTCTCAATGCTGCCGTCGGTAGACCAGGTACCTTTGATGTAGTCTATCGTGTAGTACAGGCCGCCGAGTCCTGAGATGCCTGCGCCGATGCAGGTTGCGAGGTATTTATACTTCGTGACGCTGATGCCCGCGGCATCCGCGGTCGCGGGGTTTTCTCCGACCGCGCGCAGGTTGAGACCGACGCTGGTTTTGTTGATCACCCAACTCACGAGGAATGCAAGGAAGATGGCCAGATACACCATAAACCCGTAAGAGAAGAATATCTTACCAATCGCGCCCAAATCGGAAAGCCCGGGAATTGTCGTTCGAAAAGCGGTGCTTGTCAGCGCAACGGAAATCTGGCCGACACCGCCTGCCATCTTATTCAGCGTGCCGCCGAAAAGATTGGCTACGCCACCGCCAAAGATGGTCAGCGTGAGTCCTGTTACGTTCTGATTGGCTCGCAGCGTGATGGTCAGCACCGCGTAGATCAGACCGCCGAGCATGGCAACGACAAACGCCGCAGCAAGCGTGATCAGCAACGAGACAAACGGAATCGGGTTGGCTGCATTGCCCTCGTAGAGAAACGCGCCGATGAGCCCCGCGATGCCGCCAAGATACATGATGCCCGGTACGCCGAGGTTTAGGTTGCCGGATTTCTCAGCAAGAATTTCGCCAACCGCGCCGAACAAGATCACGGTGCCAAATACGACGGCAGCCTGAATTAAGGATATGATCTGCGTCATTTGCCTGCTCCCTTCTTTCCGACACGGAAACGAACTTTGTAATTGATAAAAAATTCGCTACCCAAGATGAAGAACAGGATGATACCCGTGATCATTTCGGAGACGAAGTCGTTCAGGTCAAATTGAGACGCAATCTCGACTGCGCCCTTTTCGAGAAACACCAACAGCGTAGAGATGGCGATCATGATAAACGTATTGAATCGCGCAAGCCAGGCGACGATGATCGCGGTGAAGCCCTGTCCGCCTGCCGTGCTGGTGGAGATGGTATGGCTGGCGCCCGCAACCGCGATGAAGCCCGCAATGCCGCAGATCGCGCCTGAGATCGCCATGGTGCGAATCACGACGCCTTTTACGTTGATCGCCGCATATCGCGCGGTGTTTTCGCTCTCGCCGACGACCGCGATTTCATAACCCTGTTTACTGTAGCGCAGATACAGATACATGAGCACGGCTACAATGAGCACAATGATAACATTCAGCGTATACATCTGCCCGAACACTGGCGGGAACCAGCCGGCTTTTGATGTTGTATTGATGATGCCGACCGTATTAGATCCAAACGGGTTTTCCCATTTCGCGACGAAGAAACTCGTCAGCTGAATCGCAATATAGTTCATCATCAGTGTAAAGAGCGTTTCGTTTGCGTTCCAGCGCGCCTTAAAGACCGCCGGAATCGTTCCCCAAATGCCGCCAGCGATCAGGCTCAGAACGAACATGATGACAAGCAGAGGAAGCGTTGGCATAGTCTTGCCAAGATAGATCATACACGCTGCGGAAGCAATACCGCCCACGAGAACCTGCCCTTCAGCGCCGATGTTCCAGAAACGCATTTTAAACGCTGGCGCAAGGCCGACCGCGATACACAGCAGCATGACGATATCGCGAATGGTAACCCAAATGCGCTTGTTGGTGCCAAACGCGCCCTTGAACATTGCGACGTAAACCCTCAAGGGGTTTAGTTGCGTGAGCGCATATATGATCACCGCGCAGACGATCAGCGCGAGTGTGAGGCCAATCAGACGGATTCCAAGCGACTTCCAGAGAGGAACACCATCCCGTTTCGACATGCGGACAAACGGCTCATGATGGACGGCTTTGATTTTACGCATGGTTCGCCCCCCCTTCCTTCAAATAAGTCATCAGGTATCCGACCTCATCCTTTGTCGTCGATCGCGCGTCGACGATATCATTCACGCGGCCTGAGCAAAGCACCATGATCCGGTCGCACAGCTCCAGCAGTACGTCTAGATCCTCGCCGACAAAGATGACGGAGGCGCCGCGCATTTTCTGATCGCTCAACAGATGATAGATGTTATACGATGTGTTGATATCCAGCCCGCGCACCGCATAGGCGGACATGAGGAGCTTTGGCTGAAGCGAAATTTCACGTCCCACGAGCACTTTTTGCACGTTTCCGCCGGATAATCTGCGAATGGGCGTATTGATGCCGGGCGTTACGACTTCGAGATCGCGCACGACGGTCTCGGCGAGTTTTTTCGGGTTTTTGCGGTTTGCAATCGGCCCTTTGCCGTCTCGGTAGCTTCGAAGCATCATGTTGTCGGTCAGGTTCATGCTGCCTACAAGACCCATGCCTAGGCGGTCTTCCGGTACGAACGCCAGCGCGACGCCGAGGTTTTTGATCTCGAGCGGGTGCATACCGGATATCTTTTTCTCAACGCCTTGATCGGTGATAAACGTTATGTTGCTGCAATCGCGGCAGTTCTGTAGGCCCGCAATGGCCTCAAGCAGCTCTTTCTGCCCGCTGCCTGAGATGCCCGCAACGCCTAGGATCTCCCCGCTGTATGCGGTGAAGTTTACGTCACAAAGCCTAGCAACGCCGTCTTTGTCGCAAACATTGAGGTTCTTGACGATCAGGCGTGGTTTTGGGTTAAACGGCTCGGAGCGCTCGATATCCAGCGACACGGCACGGCCTACCATCATCTCGGTGAGCTTCATGGCGTTGGTTTCCGCGGTCGGCACATCGCCGATATATTGGCCTTTGCGCAGCACGGCGACGCGGTCGGATATCTCCATCACCTCATGCAGTTTATGCGTGATGATGATGATGGATTTTCCATCGTCCTTCATGTTGCGCATTACGCAAAAAAGCTTTTGCGTTTCCTGCGGGGTGAGCACCGCAGTCGGTTCATCGAGAACCAAAATGTCAGCACCGCGATACAGCACCTTTACGATCTCGAGCGTCTGTTTTTCGGATACGGACATGTCATACACTTTTTTATCGGGGTCAACAACAAAACCGTAACGGTCGCAAATCTGCTTGACCGACTCACGCACGCGCTTGAGATCGACAACGACTGTTTCATTTAGTCCCAATATGATGTTTTCTGCGGCTGATAAAACATCTACCAGCTTGAAGTGCTGGTGAATCATGCCGATGTGCAGGTCGAATGCGTCCTTAGGAGAGGCGATGGTGACGGGTTTTTCGTTGATGGTGATCTCGCCGCTGTCGGGAAAATAGATACCCGCCAGCATATTCATGAGCGTGGTTTTTCCGCTGCCGTTTTCACCGAGCAGAGAGAGAATCTCTCCTCTATGAATGTCAAGGCAAACTTTATTGTTCGCAATCACCTCACCGAAGGTCTTGGTGATGTTGACCATTCGGATCGCTACTGAACTATCCACATGTTTGGCCCCTTCTATATTTGATTAAGACTCGCTGAAAATATTTTAGCATACAGGTGA
>JAUYTF010000380.1 GCA_030695285.1 Eubacteriales bacterium
TTGCCAGTCGCGTCTGCATTCCTGCACGAGCCAGAGCCCCATGATGTTTTTTAAGAGGCGAAATGTGCCCTGCACCGTGCCCTCGTTGGAAAAATTTGCGTCATAGACCGCGCCTGTCTTCACCGGTCTTTCGCTCTCCACCCCAAAGAGCGACCATGTGCCGGACGAGCAGAACGCAAAGCTCCTCTCACCGGGAATCGCGGCGACTGCGGAAGCCGTGTCGTGCGAACCCACTGCGGCAAACGGCACGTGTGAAATGCCTAGCTCGTCCGAAACGGCGTCGCGGATGCGCCCGCGTAGAGTGCCCGCAAAGTCCACTTCCGTAAACACGCCCGCAGGAATGCCAAGCGCGTGCATGGTTTCCGCATCCCAGCGGCGGTTTTCGCCGTCGTAGAGCATGCTGGTGGTGGCAATGGTGTATTCTGTGCGCTGTTCGCCTGTGAAGAAATAACCGAATAGATCCGGCGAGAAGAGCAGCGTTTTTGCGCACTCCAGCGCAGGATCGTTCTGTTTTACACGCGCATAGAGCTGATATACCGTGTTAAATGGCATGGCAGCATTCCCTGTGCGCGAAAAGAGCGTCTGCTGCGGCACAAGCGCATGCACAGCGGACATCTCGGCCTCCGTGCCGTTGCGATAGCAGCGGGGGTTGCCGAGCAGCGCGCCGTTTTGATCGATCAGGCCAAAATCCACGCCCCAGGTATCGATGCCGAAACAATCCGCTTCTATTCCGTCTTGTTTGAGCTTGAGAAACGATTCCTTCAGGTTGCGATAGAGGCCCAGCGCGTCCCAGTAATACAGGCCGTTCTGCTCGATCATGGGGTTATCAAAACGGTGTATTTCGGTGAGCTCGATGCGCCCTCCGTCAAACGCGCCCAATACAGCGCGCCCGTTAGACGCGCCCAGATCAAACGCGAGCAGCCTCTTTGTCTTCATTTGATCACGCCCTTTTGCAGGATGATATTTGCGTAAACCGCCTCTTCGCCAGTCTGCACGATCACAGTGCAGGCATCTGCTTTTTCATAGAAGGCATAGCGTTCGTATTGCGCGACCGCCGCTTCGCCGCGCATATCGTGCTTGGCCACGATGGCGCGATAGATGTCGTGAATCGGAATCGTCATGCCTTTGTCGCGCGCGTCCACATCCATGACCATCGCCGGTTCGTCGGTGTAGAGATCCAGCGGTATGAGTTGAAGAATCGCTTCTATCAGCGCAGGCACGCCGATGCCGTCCGCGCGCAGGTAGGCAGCGCCGCAGCGCGCAGCTGCGCTCTTGCCGGGGAAATTGGCATCCGCCAGGAGAATTTTGTCGCCGTGCCCCATCTCGCACAGCGCTTTGATGAGTTCCGGCGAAAGAATCTTCGGAATGTTGAGCAGCATGTTGTCTCTCCTTTTATAAAACGTTCGCGCCGCAGGCTGCATGACGCAAGACCGGCAGCGCGAACGCATACTTCTTTTTTTGTTTGTGGTTGCAAAAAACGTGGCGTTTTACGATTCTATATGCCCGTTTTACTTATACATCGGCCCGTAGGCGGCGCAGGCGCGATAGTCCGCGCTCTCGAGATCATCTGTGCCAAACGCACTCCAAACGGCGGGGCGGAATACGCGCTCTCTGCCCACGTTGTGCATCGAAACCGGGATGCGCAGCATGGATGCCATGGTGATGAGTAGATCGCCGATGTGTCCAAAGCAGAACGCGCCGTGGTTTGCGCCCCAGTTTGCCATCACGCTGTAGACGTCCGTAAACGCGCCCTTACCGGTCAGCGTCGGGGCAAACCAGGTGGTAGGCCACGTACGGTCGGTGCGCTCGTCGAGCGTCTTGTGCACATCCGGCTCCAGCTCACAGGTGTAGCCTTCCGCAAGCTGCAGCACGGGGCCTAAGCCCTTGACAATATTCAGCCGCGCCATGGTGACGGGCATGCCGCCGCGCGTGCCGTGGATGAAGTGCGAAGAGTAGCCGCCGCCGCGGAAATAGAACTGATCCGCCGCGCACCAGTCGGTCTCGCCGAGACAAGCCTTTGCGTCCGCATCGGTCATCTCGTAGAAGGGCTTGATGACGGGGTTGCCGCTGGCATCCGAAGCCGCACCCGTGCCGTCCAGAGAAGCAGCGCCGGAGTTGATCAGATGGATGATGCCGTCTTTTGCGTGGCCTTTGAGCGCTTTTCCCGTGACGCGCTTGACCGCCTCCGGGCTCCAGAAGGTGCGCACGTCTGCAAAGATGCCGGGGCGATTGGTGAGCAGGTGCTCAAATAGCATTGTCATGGCGTTTAATGTGTCGTTCTCGGTGCCGATGACGAACGCTTCCCGCAAGCCGTTCCAGTCGAACTGGCTGTTGAGCATGGCTTCTAAAAAGTCAAAGTTCGGTTTATAGTCCGTCCACTGCCGCTGGCCTTGAATGCCCGCGACGATGGCATTGTGTCCGTCCGCTTCCTCGACAAAGCCAAGCTCGGCAAGGCGCGGGTTGCCGACCATCAGGTCGCGCACGATCAGCATGCTTTTGACGACAAACGCCCACTGCGCATCCTTTTCCGCCCGGGAATACTGGATATCCGCGGGGTTTTTATCGATGCCCTCGTGGCAGTTCTCACGCGTCCACTTCAGCGCGCGCTCGAACTCCTCGTGGTCGTAGATACCGTTGTCGATGCGACGGAGGATTTCGGTCTCGTCCACGCTCTCGCTGCGCAGGCCAAAGTATTCAAACAGCGTCTCCTGATCGAGAATGCTGCCCGCGATGCCCATACACATGGAGCCGATCTGCAGATAGCTGTTTTGCCGCATGCCCTTTGCCGCAAGTGCCGCCTGCGCAAAAAGCAGGATTTTTCTGGCGACATCCTCGGGAATTTCCGTGTCGGTAGAGTCCTTTACGTCGTGGCCGTAGATGCCAAACGCGGGCAGGCCCTTTTGCGCGTGCGCCGAGAGCACCGCCGCGAGGAACACCGCGCCCGGGCGCTCCGTTCCGTTAAAACCCCACACGGCCTTGACCGTCTGCGGATCGAAATCCATAACCTCTGTGGAATAGCACCAGCAGGGCGATACGCTCAGCGTGATGGTGACGCCCGCTTTCTCAAACTTCGCCTGGCAGGCCGCCGCTTCCTTCACGCCGCCGATGGTCGTGTCCGCAATGATAACCTCGACAGCGTCTCCGCCGGGATAGCGGATGTTGCCCTGAATCAGCTTTGCTGCGGCTTTCGCCATATTCATGGTCTGGACTTCCAGACCTTCTCTGACTCCGTTTCTACGCCCGTCGATGCAGGGGCGGATGCCGATTTTTGGCAGGTCGATCGCGTATCGGTTCATATCTGTTCTCCTTTTGTTCGTCTTTCTATTCTGATTCCAACGGCTTGCCACGCGGATTGTTTCATATTGATTATCTGAACCGATCTACTCTTTATAAATGCGATTGCGTAGATTGCTCAAAAAAGTAATCTGCATGCTTATTCCTTATATATGCGATTGTGCAGATAACTTTTTAGACGGATCACCTGCGGATGCGGCAGGGTTTCGCCCGCCATGCGCTTGAGCAGCACTTCCCCGGCCTTTTGCCCCATCAGCTGCGTGGGCTGCTCTACGATCGAAAGCGGCGGCGAGACGATGCGGCAGAGATCCACCGCGTCAAACCCGACAAAGCCGATGTCGCGGCCTAGTATGATGTTGCGCTCATGCGCTGCGGTGACCGCGCCCATGGTCATGTCGTAGTTGGTGACGCAGAGCGCCGTGGGCGGGTTTTCCATGTCCATAAAGTTGTTAAACTGCCGGTAGCCGCTCTCGAAATCGTACCGCCCGATCTGGATGAGTTCCTCGTGCATGCCGTCGCTGCGGCGCGGGCCCGTTTCCACAGTAATCCCGTAGTCTTCCAGCGCACGCCGGTAGCCGACCATGCGCTCGTTTGCCGTGGAGATATCGAGAGGTCCCACGATGATGCCGATGTGCCGGTGCCCCGCGTTGATGAGCCGCTCCACCGCGCCATAGGTCGCGTTGAGGTTGTCGATGACGATGCTGTCGCAGACAAAGCCCGTTATCGTTCGATCCACCAGCACCATGGGCATTTCACTGCCACGGGAGTTGCGAATCTCGTTGAGCTCCTTGGCGGAAACATATTGCGCGACAAGTACGATGCCGTCTACATTATTATTGCAAAGCACACGGAGCTTCTCGAGCTCCAGATCACGGTCAAAATCATAGCTGCAAACAAAAGACGTATACCCCGCCTCGCGCAGGGTTTGATCGAGCGAAGAAATCACGCTGCCGAAAAACGGAATGGAAAGAGTCGGCATCACGACACCGACCGTCATCGTGCGATTCGTCTTGAGGCTTCTGGCGTTCCGGTTGATCCGATAGCCCAAAACTTTGACCGCCTCGTCAATCCTCTGGCGGTTCTCATCGCGCACGTTGCCGCCGTTGAGATATTTCGAAATGGTCGCAAGCGACAATCCCGAGAATTTTGAAACGTCCTTGATGGTTGACAATGTGTTACCTGCCCTACCGCCAGAGCGGCATTTCTCTCGATATGATCGTTGTTTCATCAGCGCCTCGCGAACCGTTTCGTTCATAATGCGCGAAATAGTCGGTTTCCTGACGTGAATATGCTGCCGAATATGATGTTTTGCCTGTTGATTGCTCATTGTTAGGGAATGACTCGATCAGTTGATAGCGAAACGTTTTTAGTTTCGGTTCATTCTAGCATTCAATCCTGGATTCTGTCAAGCGTAATCTGTCCGTTTTTGCTTCTCATTACAATTATAACACGTTTAATTGTTGTTATAATAAGCGTTTTGTCCTAGCGCGTCACTTAAATTGGGTCTTGACTTGAAATTTAGTAAGTGTTACAATGCAAAAAGATGAAACGTTTCGCTTTCGTCTTTCAACAAGCAATCTCGCAGCAATCCGCAAAAAACTGCGCAAAATCACAGAAGCTTTTCAAAAGCTCGG
>JAUYTF010000382.1 GCA_030695285.1 Eubacteriales bacterium
AGTTACAACAATCAAGCACATAGTTTTCTTGTGATTCGATTCGGATGAAAATTGACTCCGAAGATTGACTCCAAAGAATGCAATTTTATTATAATACGATACGGGGGATTCAGAAATGCCGATACCGCAGGTACGCAAGCAGCAGGTTTATGAGAACACTACTGCGCTTTGCCGCACGGCGGCGGTGTTTGATCCGGCGCTTGAAACCGCGTGCGAGGGCGTTTTGTGTGTGCTCGCGCTTGGCGAAGAGAACCCGAGTGAAGTGGGTGCGCAGATCACGTTTCGGCAAGACAGCACGTTTGCACCGGAGCAATACGCAATTTATGCCGACGCGAACGGCGTACTCGTCGCGGCGGGCACCCTCGCGGGCGCGGTCTATGCCGCTGCCACAATTGCCCAGCTTTGCGCGGAGCACGGCGGAACCATGCCGTTTTGTCTAATCGAGGATGCGCCGGAGCACGCCTGGCGTGGGCTCTTGATCGATGTGTGCAGACACTTTTTCCCGATGACCACGGTCAAAACGCTCATCGACCTCATGGCGTACTATAAATACAACCGCCTGCATCTGCATCTAACCGAGGATCAGGGCTTTCGCTTCGAGAGCGAGCGCTTTCCCCGGCTCAACAGCGTCGGCTCCTATCGCAAGAGCACGTATGTCAAGCACGGCGGCGTGACGGGGCAGGACGGCGTCCTCCACGGCGGCTTCTATTCGAAGGCGGAATTGCGCGAGCTGGTGCGCTATGCAAAGGCGCGCGGCATCGAGATCGTCCCGGAAATCGACATGCCGGGGCACGCGCTCTCAATCTTGGCAGCTTATCCGCAGCTGGCTTGTTTTGAAGAGTCGGTCGAGGTAGCGACACGCTTTGGCGTAACAGATTTTTCCAACAAACTCTATTGCGCGGGCAAAGAGAAGACTTACGAGTTTTTGTTTTCGCTGCTGGACGAGGTGCTGGAGGTCTTCCCGTTTGAGTACGTGCACATCGGCGGGGACGAAGCACTCAAGAGCGAATGGAAGCGTTGTAAAAAGTGTCAGGCCGTCAAGCTTGCGCAGGGGCTCAAGGACGAACACGAGCTGCAAGGGTATTTTCTCAATCGCGTGATCGCTTATCTGGAGTCGCGCGGCAGAGAGGCCATCGTCTGGAACGACGGGCTTTGCGATACGCTGAGTAAGCGCGCGATTTGCCAATATTGGACGCCGCTGACGCGCAAAGGACCCGCGCAGATTGCGCACTATGTCAACGCCGGGGGCAAGGCGATTCTCAGCCCGGTGACGCGCGTCTATTACGATTATCCATATGCGGCAACGCCGCTCGTGAAAACGTATGGTTTTTCTCCGATATGGCGTGGCATACGAAAAAATAGCGCGGGCAACATCCTCGGCGTGGAGGCGGCGATCTGGACGGAGTGGATCGATACGGAGGACAAGCTCTTTTTCAACACCCTGCCGCGCCTCGCCGCCACGGCGGAGACGGGCTGGTCGGCACGGGCGCACATGCGCTACGACGCATTCTTGCAGCGACTCAAGCCACACTATGCGCTCTATGACCGGCTGGGGCTGACCTATGCAAAACATGTTGAGCAGCCGCTGCCGCCGACGCGACGCATAAGGGGTACGGTGAAGTTTGTAATGAGCGAAACCCACGCGGAACTGCATGAGCAAATGAAACGCGCAGAACCGGAAGAACCACAACGGAGGAAAAAAAGATGAACGAAACACTGAACAATCTCAAAACACGCCGGAGCATCCGCTCTTTTTTACCCAAACAGGTAGATAAAGCTATTCTGGAGCAGGTGCTGGAAGCCGGAACCTATGCGCCCACAGGCGGCGGCCAGCAGGTGCCCGTCATCGTCGCCGTGCAGGACGAGGCTACGGTAAAACAGCTCTCGCGCATGAACGCCGCGGTCAACGGCAACAAGAGCGACCCGTTTTACGGCGCGCCGACGGTGCTCGTCGTGCTCGCGGAGCGTTCGCGCGGCACGTTTCTGCTCGACGGCGCTGCTGTAATCACCACGCTGCTCAACGCGGCGCACGCGTCGGGGCTTGGCTCCTGCTGGATTCATCGTGCGAAGGAGATGTTTGAAAGCGACGAAGGCATGGCGCTGCTTCGTCAATGGGGCATCGAGGGTGATTTTGAGGGCATCGGCCAAGTCGTCCTTGGTTACCCCGCCGCTCCCGCTCCCGAGCCCGCCGCGCGGAAAGAGAACTATATCGTCCGCGTTTAAGCGGAAAAAGAGAGAGACAAACATGCGCATCATTACCCTGCTCAAAAAACACGCAAAGGCGTATGCAAGCGTAAACACGGGGGAGATTCGCTTCGACCCCGCGTTTCGCGCGGCCTGCGAAAGCAACGCCTGCGGGTTTTACGGCGCGTGCTGGATGTGCCCGCCGGACGTAGGGGAGGTCAATGCGCTAATAGCGCAGGCAAAATCGTATGACCATGCACTGGTGTTTCAAACCGTGCAGGAGATCGCGGACTCGTTTGACATCGAGGGCATGAATGAAGCGAGCAAAACACACAATCGCCTGATTTTCCAGCTTCGCCGCGCGGCAAAAAGACAGGGGATAGACTGTTTACTGCTCGGCGCGGGGGCCTGCGGCGGCTGCAAAACCTGCGCGCGGAAATCGGGCGAGCCTTGCGTGCATCCCGACCGCGCGGTTGTACCGCTGGAGGCGGCGGGGGTGGATGTGTATCACCTGGCAAAACTTTCCGGCCTGCCATATATCAACGGCAAAAACACGGTAACGTACTTTGGCGCGCTGCTGTTTCACGGCGCGATAGAATAAAAGAATAGAGACGGAATCAATTTCGCCGCACAGCGCGGCGTTTTTTGTTTTACAGCGGAGTGAAAACACGGTATACTTTTTCTAAAATTTGAGCACGCGAAAATGGGACGTACTCGTTTCATCACAAGGAGCAACGCATGAAGATTCTCGTCTGCAACGTTGGCAGCACGTCGCTGAAATACCGCCTGTTTGACCTCACAAACGGGGAAGACACCCTCTCCGAAGGGCGCATGGAGCGCGTCGGCACACAGGCGGGCGCTTGGACGCACAAGGATGCGGGCGCGGAGGCGGTCAAGCAAACGCTGCCGATTCCCGACTACGCGACGGGCATCCGCCTCATGCAGGTCGCGCTGCTGGAGCGCGCGCTGGAGCGCATGGAGACGCTGGACTGTGTGGCGTTCAAAGTGGTGCATGCAAAGGGCGTCACCGGCGTGCAGCTGCTCGACGAAACCGTGCTTTCCGCCATGGCCGCGTTTAACACCGTCGCCCCCAGCCACAACCCGCCGTATATCGCCGCGATCCGGCAGTTTCAGCATGCGTTGCCGAATACGCCCATGATCGGCTCTTTTGAGACTGGCTTTCATGCCGACATGCCGCCAAAGGCGTTTCTGTATTCGGTTCCGATCAATCTTTACAAGACGCATGCCATCCGCCGCTACGGCTTCCACGGCGCGTCGCACGAATACGTCTCCACCCGTACAGCTGAGTTGATGGGGCACAAGGACTTCAAGCTCATCTCGTGCCATCTTGGTGGCAGCGGATCGCTCTGCGCCGTGGTCAACGGCAAGTCGATCGACACCAACCTCGGGCTTTCGCTGCAATGCGGCATCATGCACAACAACCGCTGCGGGGATATCGATCCGTATATCCCGATCTACCTGATGAAGGACTATGGCTACACGCTTGAGCAGGTCGAAACCATGCTCAACAAACAGAGCGGGTTACTCGGCATGAGCGGCGTTTCCAACGACCTTCGCGACGTGGAAGCGGCGGCTGAAGCGGGCAATGAGGACGCGAAAAACGCGGTTGAAAGCTATTGCTATCAGATTCAGAAACAGATTGGCAGCTATGCCGCTGCGATGGGCGGTGTGGACGCGATCTCGTTTGCTGGCGGCATCGGCGAAAACAGCGCGCTGGTGCGCAAAAAAGCGCTGGAGGGGCTCGCGTTCATGGGCGTTGCGCTCGACTTGGAAAAGAACGAAGGGGCAAAGCCGGACTGCGAGCTCACCGGGAAAAGCAGCCGCGCGCGGATTTTCGCCATCGCCACCAACGAAGAGATCGTGGTCGCAAGAAAGGCAAAAGCGTATCTGCTGGAGCACGCATAAGAAGCGACGCGTGAATAATACGCGCATGAAGCGTTGTATGAATCTCGGTTCACAGTTATTTCACGATCTTGCGCAAATGCCGGAAAACCCAATAGTTACTGATCTTTCATGTAAAAATTGCGCAAAATCGTATTGCATGGTTCGGCAGTGGTATTCATTCCGATTGCAAAGCGAAATCGTTTGGTTTATACTGCGCTTATGAAACGGAAAAAACGCAGATCCAGATCAAAAGCGGATATCATCACGGGCGTGCTGTATGGGATCCTCGGGCTTTTTGCGCTCGCGGCGCTGTATGGCATCGGCCGGGGGGCATATGCGCTCATGGGCGCGACTGTAGGCAATCACTATTACGCGTCGCTGGCGGAGAAAGCCGCGCCTGCGGAAACGGTGGACTTTGCGCGGCTCACCCAAGAGAACCCCGAAGTGCGTGGCTGGGTGCGCCTTGCGGACACAGCGATCGATCTGCCGCTGGTCAAAACCACGGACAACGACTTTTATCTCAACCACCGTTTTGATGAAAAAAGAAACAAGCTCGGCACCCCATTTATCGACGCGGGCAACGCTGGCGATTTTTCCGACCGGCACACTGTGGTCTATGGGCACGCGCTTAGCAGCGGGGCTATGTTCGGCTCCCTCTGGGAATATGAAAACCCCAACTACTTTATGCGTCGTCCGGAGATACAGCTCTTTCTGCCGGACGGTACGCAGAGGACGCTCGCGGTATTCGCCTGCTCCCGTGTGGACGGCGTGCGCAGCGCAATCCCGATCGCGTTTTCAAGCGAGACCGCGTTCCTCTCGTTTATCGACGAGCTGCTTGCGGGATCGGCGTTTTCGAGCAATGTGAAGATCGCCGCTTCGGACCGGATCGTTTCCTTTTGTGTCGCCCTGCCGGATGGCGGAGAGGGCAGACTGCTCGTGAGCTGCAAGATCATGGAAAGCAGCGGCGTGACCACGATTGGCGATCTGACGACGCTCTCGCCCGTTGAGACAACGCAGGAGCCGGAAGAATCGCCCCAAGGCTAACGACATGTCTTAGCAGAAGAGCCGCCTTCTGGGGCGGTTTTTGCTTGAATCGGATCATTCTCGCCGGCGCAAGGGGCTGCACGCGGATTCTGTTTTTAAAACTGGATCGGTTTTGCCATGGAATGTGCGATCGCGCGGATTCTGTTCTTTTTAAACCGGATCGGTTTTGACGTGGAAAGGGGTGATCGCGCGGATTCTGTTTTTTAAACCGGATCGGTTTTGCCGTGGAATGTGCGATCGCGCGGATTCTGTTCTTTTTTCGAGAAATGTGGTATTCTATACGCGATTCTGAGCGGAAACATGAAAAATCATACAAATGACAGCGCCAGCGGTATGATTCACACCGCAGCATGCAACCAAACGCAAGGGAATGTAGTGTTCTGAATGAAGGCATCGCTAGGGTACGCATGAAAGCAAGAAACGCTTTTCGGGCCAGACTCCGCAGCGTGTTTTCAGCACGGTTGCCGCAGAGAAACGCGGCAGTAGAACAAGACGAACGAATGGAACAGAGAAGGGGAGAAAAATATGAAAACGAAACGCACCCTGATTGCACTCATTCTTTGCGCGGCTATGCTGGTATCCTTCGGCTGCGCAGCAAAAAGCGCAACGCAAGAAAACAGCATGGATTATGCGAAGCCCGCCAGCGGCTCCTATGACATGGCAGCTCCGCAGGCGGAAACGGCGTTTGAATCCGGCGTGGTGTCTTCGTCGACGCAGCAGACGGGCGAACCCACGGGCGACTTCGACGTGCGAAAGATCGTCTACACCGCGGATATGACCGTTGCGGCGGACGATCCGGCGGCGGCCCTCAGCGCACTGCTGGAAAAGACGGAAGCACTTGGAGGCTATGTCTCCGGCTCGTATTCCACAACGGATGAGCTGGGCACCAACTATGCCTACACCACGCTAAAGGTGCCAGCAAGTCAGCTGGAAGCGCTCATCACCGCTGCAAACGCGCTGGGCAAGGTGAAAGACTACCGCCTCAGTTCGGACGATATCTCGCTGTCCTATTACGACATGCAAGCGCGGCTCGACAACGCAAAGGCAGAGGAGCAGCAGCTCTTGCAAATCCTTGCCAAATGTGAAACGGTGGAGGAGATCCTCGCCGTTCGCCAGAGCCTGACCAGCGTGCGCTCGGATATCGAGAGCTACACCGCGCAGATGAACCTTTGGGACAACCTCGTCTCTTACGCCACGCTCAACGTCACCATAGACCGCACACCCAAGACAGCGGTGGAAGGCGAAAACGAGCTGATTCAGATGTGGAAAGCTTCGGATGTATGGAACAGGATGTCTAAGGGCTTTCAAAACAGCGCGCGCTTCGTGATAAACGCCATCGGGGCTATCGGCATTTTCCTTGCGGTTGTCGCAATTCCGGCGGGCGTGCTGTTCTTGCTCATCGGCGTTCCGATCATCGCACATAAAAAAAACAAGCGTAAAAAAGCGGCTGCCCTCAGGGCGCGGCAGGCGGCGTCTGCCGAGCCGGATGACACCGTGAAAAAGAACGAATAAAAAATCGAAAATCAGGGGGATGGAATAGGTGGTAACGATCAAGGAAGCCGTGACCAATAAAGATTTGGTCAAGTTCATGGAATTCCCGCTCGCGCTCTATAAGGGGAATCCCTACTTCGTACCGGACATTCTGGCAAGCCAGGTTGCCGACATGCAAAAGGATAAGAATCCGGCATTTGCGTTTTGCAAGGCCAGAGCGTTTCTGGCATATCGGGACGGAAAAATCGTAGGTCGCATCTCAGGGATTCTCAACGACCGCGCCAACGCGTCGTTCGGCAGAATGTACATGAATTTCACGCAGGTGGATTTCATCGACGATGACGAAGTTGTGGATGCGCTCTTTGACACCGTGGAAAACTGGGCGCGGGAGCTCGGCTGCGAGGCGATGCACGGACCGCTGGGATTCTCGGACATGGACCGCGAGGGCATGCTGATCGAAGGCTTCGACCACAGGAGCCTGTTTTACACCTATTACAATCACCCGTACTATCTCACCCAGCTCACGCGGCGCGGCTACGGCAAGCAGGTGGACTGGATGGAGATGCACCTCACGCTGCCGACGGAGCCGATCGAGTCGCTCACGCGCATTTCAGATTATGTGAAAAAGCGCAAGAAGCTGCGCGTGGTCAACATGGGCGACAAACCCCTCAACGAACTCATTCAAGACATGTTCCTGCTCTATAACAAGGCTTATGTGCTCTTTGGCATGATTCCGCTCACGGAGGCGCAGATCGCCAAATACGTCAGCGAGTATCGCCCCATGGTTGCCAAGCGCACCACCTCGTTTGTCTATAGCGAAGAGGGCGAGATGGTCGCATTCGGCATCTGCTGCCCCTCTCTCGACGGCGCGATGCAGAAGATGAAGGGCAAAACGCTGCCGTTTGGCTGGATTCGGCTCCTGCGTGCGCTCAAAGGGAAAAATGACTCAGTAGACCTGCTGCTCATCGCGGTGCGGCCGGAGCTGCAGGGACAGGGCGTCAACGCCATCATCCTTGACGACATGCAGCACAAGCTCATCAAAGCGGGCGTGCGCTATGCCGAGACGGGGCCGATGCTCGAGATCAACGACAACATCCTGGCGCAATGGGAGCGATTCAAGGGCGTGCAGCACAAGCGCCGCCGCTGCTTTGTCAAAACGCTGTAACACGACACAAGAAGGGCTGTCTTCCGCGGAAGGCAGCCCTATTGAATCGCAAGCGAAGAAACCAGAACAAAATTTCAGTGCAGGATAAAGTCACTATGAGACAAACCATATAACAAAACTTGCAAGTGTGTTACAATGTGATTAAGAAACAAGGAGGTTACAACTATGAGACTGAATGCACCCAATGGTATTGTCTGGCTGCTCGCGTTGATCCTCGCCGCGTTGGCGATCATAAGCCAGTTTGTCGGGATTCCCGTCATCGGTGATTTCGTGAAGAAGTATGACTTCTGGTTCATGACCGCGGCCTATGGCCTTCTGTTCCTCGGAACGCTGTTCAGAGGCATGTAATAAGACACAAACAAACGAAATTCTCGCCGAAATGCCCGCTGCAAAGCGGGCATTTCTGATGCACGAAAGATGGTTGTGCTTATCTGATGAGTCGCTGAGACGCAA
>JAUYTF010000399.1 GCA_030695285.1 Eubacteriales bacterium
CTGCGCGTCGGAATGCATACGACCCATCGTATCGGTCATGCCGTAGGAAGCGGGGCCCGCCGCCATGTTGTCGGGATGCAGGGTGCGGCCTGTGCCGCCGCCGCTCGCCACGGAGAAATACTTCTTGCCGTGCTCGATACACCACTTCTTATAGGTGCCCGCAACGGGGTGCTGGAAGCGCGTGGGATTGGTGGAGTTTCCGGTGATGGAGACATCCACGTTCTCATGCCGCATGATAGCGACGCCTTCGTTCACGTCGTCCGCGCCGTAGCAGCGAACCTTTGCGCGGTCGCCGTCGGAGAAGGACTTCGTCAGGGTGATATCCAGCTTGCCTGTGTAGTAATCATACACAGTCTCGAGATAGGTAAAGCCGTTGATGCGGGAGATGACATACGCCGCGTCCTTGCCAAGGCCGTTGAGGATGACCTGCAGGGGATTTGTGCGGACTTTGTTGGCGGTCTTGGCGATGCCGATTGCGCCCTCTGCGGCGGCAAAGCTCTCATGCCCCGCAAGGAAACAGAAGCAATTGGTCTCTTCACGCAGCAGCATAGCCGCAAGATTGCCGTGGCCTAAGCCGACTTCGCGCTGATCTGCAACCGAACCGGGGATGCAGAACGCCTGCAGGCCGTGGCCGATGGCTTCCGCCGCTTTGTCCGCCGATGTCGCGCCGGTCTTGATGGCGATTGCCGCGCCGATGGCATATGCCCAGCAGGCATTGTCAAACGCGATGGGCTGAATGCCACGCACGATGGAGAACACATCGATCCCCTTGGCGTCGCAGATGGCTTTGGCGTCGTCGATGCCGTTGATGCCGTACCTCTTCAGCTCTGCGTTGATCTTCTCGATTCTTCTTTCATAACCTTCAAAAATAGCCATAGCTGCCTCCTTACGCTTTCCGCGGGTCGATAACCTTGGCGGCCTGGTCGAAACGCCCATAGGTACCAATGTTCTTCTCGTACGCATCCTTGGGATCGACGCCTTTTTTGATCGCGTCCATCATCTTACCGAGGTTGACGAACTTGTAGCCGATGATCTCGCTGCCCTCATCGAGCGCAATGGCGATGACATAGCCTTCCGCCATCTCCAGATAGCGCGGGCCTTTGGCGAGCGTGCCATAAATGGTGCCGATCTGCGAGCGAAGCCCCTTGCCGAGGTCTTCCAAGCCGGCGCCGATGGGCAAGCCGTCTTCGGAAAACGCGCTCTGCGTGCGGCCGTAGACGATCTGTAAAAACAGCTCGCGCATGGCGGTATTGATCGCGTCGCAGACGAGGTCGCTGTTGAGCGCTTCCAGAATGGTTTTGCCCGGCATGATTTCCGCCGCCATGGCAGCCGAGTGCGTCATGCCGCTGCAACCGAGCGTCTCGATCAGCGCCTCTTCGATGATGCCTTTTTTCACGTTGAGCGTGAGTTTACAGGCGCCCTGCTGCGGTGCGCACCAGCCAACACCGTGCGTTAAGCCGCTGATATCGGTGATTTGTTTTGCCTTAACCCACTTGCCCTCTTCGGGAATCGGAGCGGGGTCATGCTTTGCGCCCTTTAGGACGCAGGTCATTTCTTCCACTTCACTGGAATAATGCATGTGTGAAGGTCCTCCTTGTCATGCTGAAAATACCTAAATTGATTCAGGATACAGTATAACATCACAACACCACCGTTTCAATACAAGATGATCGATATTCTCCGCCAGATGATCGCTATTCTCCGCCAGATTGCATCGATTTTTGGATGCGCTGTCTTCAGGGGGGTCGTTTTCGTCTGTTTTGATAAAATTTTACACAATTCAGATGTTGTTTTTACGTTATTATGATTTATACTTGATTTATCAAGTTTGATGACATGATACGATTCAATTTTAACAAGACTGGTAGCAAGACTGTATGATAAGGAAGGTATACCTATGGGAAAACGCAATTATACCGATAAAGACGTAGCATATCAGATTGCGCAGATACTGGTGCGCGAAATTGGGCTCTTTGACCGGCCGCAGAATATGACGCTGGAAGCTGCCGTAGAGCAGATGATCGACACGGGCGCTGCCCCGCTCATGACTTATGCCTCCCTCGCCAACGAGCTCAACCAGCTGTTCGGCCTAATGGAAGCGTCAAACAAATTCACAGCGCTCAACATCGACCTCTTTCTGGGGATGCTGCTGAAAGAATCGATCGATTTCTCCTACAAGATCGACGGGATATCGCACCGCGGCAGAATACGAAAAAAGATCGGCCGGGATATTCCGATCACCGCCATCGTGGTAAACGCAAAAACGCATCTGCCGGGCAAGCAGTTTTTCTCGCATTTTTCGCTTCCGCACGCGACGGGCGAAGAGATGCGCGCAACTGCTACGGAGCTTCTTTGCGATCTGATGACCTTCTATTACTGGCCGGATTATCTCAAGAGAGTAGAGAAAGTTTTCGGCTGATTGTTCACTATTGTAGCTGCATGATTCCGCGGGTGCTTTGCCCGCGGTTTTTTGATTATTGACCAAAGGATTACACAGAGCGATTCGGTGTTCCCGCAATCGATTCCATCTATCAAGACGGGTGTTGATTATGTTATACTCATAGCAGTCGTTTGAATGTGGGGGAACACTGGATTGCAATTTGTCTTTGCCGGGTTGTTTGCGTTCGACGCCGCCGTGCAGCTCTTTGCCTGCGCCAGCAGGGATCGGCTGATGCTGCGCAGAGTCAGCAAGTGCCTACTCATGCCGCTGCTCGCCGCTTGCTACTGTCTGTTTGCAAAAGCGCCTTCTGCCCTCGTGATCACCGCTATTCTGTTCGGCTTTGCGGGAGACGTTGTCCTCCTGTTTCGCCCACGCAGATGGGCGTTTCCGGCGGGCATACTTGCCTTTGCAACGGGGCATGTATTCTATATCGTCAGCCTGGCGCAACGGTTCGCCGTGATCCCCCCGTGGTATATGCTCGCACTGCTTGCCGTCATAAACGTCGCCTGCGCAGTTACGTTGATGCGCAATATCTGGAGGGGGATGCCGAGAAAACTTCGTCCGCCTAGCTTCCTGTATATGCTCATCATCGGCACGATGGCGTCCACCGCCGCCCTGTTTGCGCTCTACGGCGCTTCGGATTACCGCTGGCTTGCCCTGCCCGGCGGATTGCTGTTTGCAATCTCTGACACGGTGCTCTCCATCGACGCGTTTCATCACACGGTTAAGCACAGAAACGTGATCGTGATGACCACCTATATCCTCGCGCAAACGCTCATCGTCTCCGCGCTGGTGTTTGCCTGATAACATCCTGCATAATGCAATCGTCTTTGCGCTGGTGTTTGCCTGTACCACCCCTACCGAGAGAGGAACATCTTATGCCAACTGAACTCATCTTATTGATCGTCTCCGTCGTGGTGTTTACCGCGATGATCGTTCTGCTCGTCTACAGCCTCCGCAGGCAGCAGGCGCTGCACGACGCGATGCAGGACGACCTGCGTCGCACGCTGTCCGACCTGCGGCGTGAGCTGGGAGACGGTATGCAGTCCTCGGTGTCGCATCTCGGGCGCATGATACTCGACCAGCAGAGAAACTCGGACGCGCAGGGCGAGACCCGCTTTAAAACATTTGAACTCGGCAACGAGCAGCGGCTAAAATCCTTTGAGTTCAACAACGAGCAAAAACTGGAGGCCATCCGTCAGACGATCGAGCGCAGGCTGCTTGCGCTGCAAACCGAAAACGCGCAAAAGCTCGAAGAAATGCGCAAGACCGTGGACGACAAGCTCCAGCACACGCTCGAATCGAAGATTGCGCAATCGTTCAAGCTCGTCAATGAACGCCTAGAGCAGGTTTACAAGGGTCTTGGCGAGATGCAGACGCTCGCGGCAGGTGTTGGCGATCTGAAAAAGGTGCTCAGCAACGTCAAGACGCGCGGCATGCTCGGCGAGATCCAGCTCGGCGCAATCCTCGAAGAAATCCTGGCGCCCGAGCAATATGTCACCAACGCCGTGACGAAGATCGGCAGCTCAGAGCGTGTAGAGTACGCGGTGAAGCTCCCGACGGACGATGGCGCGGCGGTGTATCTGCCTATCGACTCGAAATTTCCCGCCGACCTGTATTCCAATTTACAGGATGCGTATGAGTCCGGCGCACCGGAAGCCATCGCAGCTTCAATCCTGCTGCTTACCCAGCGCATCAAGCAGGAAGCGGCTAAGATTCGGGATAAATACATCGATCCGCCGAACACGACCGATTTTGCGATCATGTTCCTGCCGTTTGAAGGGCTCTACGCCGAGGTGGTCAACCGTGGCTTGGTCGAAGATCTCCAGCGCAGCTATCGCGTGAACATCGCAGGCCCTTCCACCATGGCGGCACTGCTCAACAGCCTACAGATGGGATTTCGCTCGTTTGCGATTCAGAAGCGCAGCAGCGAGGTCTGGCGCGTACTCGGCGCAGTTAAGACGGAGTTTCAAAAATTTGGCACCATTCTGGCCAGCTCCCGCAAGCGTCTGCAGCAGGTGGATGATGATCTTGAGCAGCTCATCGGCACCCGCACGCGCGCCATCACGCGAAACCTGCGCGCGGTGGAGCAGATGGATGAACGCGGCACAAGCATCGTCCTTGGCGAATTGCCGGATGCGGAGCTGGAAGACGGCGACGTAGCAGACGAGTAACCTTAAATTAAGAAAATAGAAGCAATTAAAAAACGGAGCTGTCTGACTCGACGGCTCCGTTTTGATGATCTCACTCTGTTTTCTACAGCTTCTTGTTTATCATGTTTCGCTTTGGGTGAAATTGCCGCCGCGGTGCTTTCGGCATCCGCCGCAAGAGCAGGTCTCTTCCGCGCCATCGCAAAGTACATAGTCCCCGCCCTGAATGACGAGCCCTTTTGCGTTGACCAGCACGTCCGCCAGTTTTTCGCGCGCGCCGTTGTAAATGCCCTGCACGGTCGTCCGCGCAACATTCATCTGCGCAGCGCATTCTTCCTGCGTAAAGCCCATCAGATCGATGAGGCGAATGGTTTCATACTCGTCAACAGACATCGTGACGATGGCCTCCGCCGCCTGCTCCCCGAGCGGGCCAAACGCCGCGTTCCAAGGTAGGCAGCAAACCCTGCGGCATTTTCTCGGTCTTGGCATTTCAATATTCCTCGCAGTTCCGCGCACAATTGCGGCGTTTGGATAACGCCCACTAAAACGCTACAGTCAGTTTACTATTGCGCCGCCGCGCCGTCAATCATATCCGGTGAATCATCTTTGTGCAGCAAGTGTCACGATTTGTGAACACAGCATTCCCTGCGCGTTTCAGCTCTGAGTGAAGATTATCGTTCGCGTTAATTTATTGACATATGCCATTATTTATTATATGATCTATTTGCACATGCAACATAAGTAATCAACACGCATTCTCGTTTTAACCCATGTTTCTTTTTGTCGAGTCAATGCAAAAACCCATGCTTCATAAACCAAACAACTTGCTAATGAGATGTTCGGTGATTATATCACTGAAAACACAGTAATTTCACTCTATATTAATAACAGTTACTATTACTATTTAATGAGGAGGATTTAAGAAATGGAAGAACAAACGTACGGGCGCATGCCGCTCATCGGTGACCTCGCCCCTTCTTTCGTGGCGAAGACCACACAGGGCGAGATTCATTTTCCGGAAGATTACAAAGGCAAATGGGTGATTCTCTTTTCCCATCCCGCCGACTTCACTCCCGTTTGCACAACCGAGTTTATGACCTTTGCCACCATGGCGGATGAGTTTAAAGCGCTCAACACCGAGCTCATCGGCCTTTCTGTCGACTCTCTGTATGCGCACATCGCATGGCTGCGCAAGATTCAGGAAATCGAATGGAACGGCATGAAGCATGTCGAAGTAAAATTCCCGCTCATTGAGGACATCCGCATGGACGTTGCCAACAGGTTTGGCATGATTCAGCCCGGGCAGTCCAACACGCAGGCCGTGCGCGCGGTGTTCATCATCGACCCTGACGCAAAGATTCGCACCATCCTCTATTATCCGCTCTCAACAGGACGCAACTTTGATGAGATCAAGCGCATCATCTTAGCTTTGCAAAAGGCGGATAAAGACAGCGTTGCCACCCCCGCCAACTGGCGCCCCGGCGACGATGTGATCGTACCCACCGCCGGCTCTTGCGGTGTTGCCAAAGAGCGCA
>JAUYTF010000401.1 GCA_030695285.1 Eubacteriales bacterium
CTTTTCGACCTTATCGATCGTCTCCTCATCCGAAATCTGTACTGTGTTCTGCGGAATCATCTGTACTTCTGCGGAGATGAACTCATAACCTGCGGTTTCCAGCGTTTCGCGTACGCTCGAGAACGCAAGCGGGTCGGTAAAGATTTCAAACGCGTCGTCCTGCGCAACAAAGTCGGCCGCACCTGCTTCTAGCGCTTGCATCATGACCTCGTCCTCGTCCATCAGCGCGGTGCGCTCGATGACGATCACGCCTTTTTTCTCAAACATCCAGCCGACGCACCCGCTGTTGCCGAGGTTGCCACCGCTCTTATCGAAGATATGGCGCATCTCCGCTGCGGTGCGGTTGCGGTTATCGGTGACGACTTCTACGATGATCGCCATGTTGCCGGGACCGTAGCCTTCGTAAACGATCTCTTCATAGTTGACGGCAGAGCCTTCACCCGCGGCTTTCTTGATAGAGCGGGAGATGTTGTCGTTGGGCATGTTGTTCGCTTTGGCTTTTGCGATGACGTCGCGCAGCTTATTGTTGTTGACGGGGTCTGCGCCGCCTTCCTTGACCGCTATTGCGATCTCACGGCCGATCTTGGTGAATATTTTGCCGCGCTGGGAGTCGGTCTTTTCCTTTTTATTTTTAATATTCGCCCACTTGGAATGTCCTGACATATGTCCTCCTCATTGCCCTTCCACTATTGATCAAATTCTTGGAAGAATCTTCCAATGAATAAAGATTTATGATTCCTCGATGTTCTTGGGGGACGTATTCCCGTAGAATCGACTATTTCTCCTGTCGCAACACGGCGTATGTTTTTGCGATGGATTGCATGTCTTGCCATGCGTCCTTCTTCTTGGACTCGTCCCTAAGCAGCGCTGCGGGGTGATACGTGGGCATAAACAGCGTCCCGTTTTTGTCGAGCCATTGCCCGCGCACGCGCGTAATCCGCGCGTCTCGATCATAGACGTATCGCGTGGCGGTAGCGCCCAGGCAAACGACGATTTTGGGTATGATCAACGCGTATTGCATCCGAAGGATGGGCAAACAGGCCTCTGCTTCTTCGTCCAGCGGGGTTCGGTTTCCCGGCGGACGGCATTTGACAACGTTGGTAATATACAGTTCTTCGCGCTTTATGTCAATCGCTGAAAACATTTTATCGAGCAGATGACCCGCTTTTCCGACGAAAGGGCGCCCGATCGCGTCTTCATCCGCGCCCGGCCCTTCCCCGATGAGCATGATATCCGCGCTCCGATTTCCTTCGCCGAGGACGATGTGGTTGCGCTGCTGGTAAAGCCTGCATCTGCGGCAGTTTGTAATTTGCTGTTCTATGTTTTCCCAGCTCAGATCTGCCATATCGCATGCCCCCTCATGCCGACGCGCGAATGCTTAAACGTGCTCTGCCGCGTCTTCATCCAGCATAAATATCACATTATGGTGCAGTTGCAAAAAGCTCGCAGGAACGTTCGGCAAAACAGGCCCTGAAATGACGAGCGGCGCGATCTTGCTCAGCTCATAGCCGGAGAGAACGGCGATGACGCGCTTTGCCGCCATGATGGTGGAGATGCCGACCGTGACAACCCTGCCGTTCTCGGTGCGCTCGACATGCGTCACGGGCGCTAGCTCCGCTTTTGGCATGTTGCAGGCGATTCTGCCGTCCGCTCCAACGGTGCAGACGACGGTATCTAAGCCCCCAACGTCGAGAATCGCGTTTTCGTAATCATTGCATATCACGCTCCAGTCCCGTGCCTCCGCACTGGGCGCATAGATATTCTCAGAGAGGATATTCACACGGTCATAGAGCATGGTGTGCATGCGGGATTCGTCGGATGCCTCCGCATCCTGTTTGACATGCTCGCAGAGGTTAAACGCGCGCACGCATGCCCAGTCCAGCAAGCCATCGCTCGTCATACCCGCAATTTTCCGATATGCGGGGGCAAGCGTAGCGCTGCAGTCGAGCCCCAGTGCGCTGTTCGGTTTTTCGATGATGCAGCCAGCAAGCAGGGTCGCCAGCGCCTGACTGAGTGTATCGCTGTCACGATAGACGAGGACGCTCATTTCATCTCTCCCATCGCCTCGACAGCATTGATAAACAGCAGCACGTCGCCGTAGACTTCCCTGCGATTTGTCTCGTTGAGCATTTCATGACGTGCGCCCTCATAGAGCTTGAGTTCAGCCGCGTGTCCGGTCTTGGTCAGCCAGCCGTGCACCTGTTTGACACCCTTTCCTTTGCCGCCAACCGGGTCCATCGCGCCGGAAAAGACGAGAATTGGATGCTTGGGTACACGTTTTGCCCACTTTTCATTGGATACCTCGCTAAGCCCTGTGAAGACATCGAGCATCGCATAAGGGGTAAACGGAAAGCCGCAGTTGTCGTCGGCATTGTACGCGTCCACCTTGGCCTCGTCGCGCGAGAGCCAGTCGTTGGCGGTACGGTTTGGCTTAAAGGCGTTATTATAAGAGCCAAAGCTCATATTAAACAGCGTGATGCTCGGCAGCTTTCCGCCGGTCTTTTTGATTTCGCTTTTGGCAATGAGTTTGCCGATGGCGAGAACGGGGTTTGCGCCCGCCGTGCCGGAGAAGATGAACGCCTCAAAATCTTCGCCGCTGCGCCCTGCATAGGTGCGCGCGAGAAAAGAACCCATCGAGTGTCCCATGAGGATAAAAGGAATGGCGGGAAAGTCCTTTTTCACGAGCTCGCGCATGGTGCGTATATCGGAAACCACCGCGTCCCAGCCGTTTTTCTCGCCAAAGTAACCCTTTGGCATGCCGGCGGCGATGCTCTTGCCGTGGCTTGCAATGTCGTTTCCATAGACTAGTACGCCATTTTCGGCTAAGAAAGACGCAAACTCGTCATAGCGGTCGATATGCTCTGCCATGCCGTGGGCAATCTGGAGCGCGGCGTGCGGGTCTTCAGGCACCCACATACGGTAACGGATATCGCAAATCCCGGTTGCGGAAGGAAATCGCTTCTCACGCAGGGTGAACTTCATACGCCAAACCTCCCCGACAATAATAAAAAAGTATACCACCTTCCGGCGAAATACTCAATATTTCAAACTAGATTGTAAATGCTTTTGCACACCGCTCTCTCATAAAATTTCGATTGGTTGTTTATCTCTGTTTACAGGAACGATTTTTGATAGGTCAAGTTGAAATATCAGCTCGCTGTCCTCAACCCCGAACTGCTCGAAACCAAGTTTCTTGAGAAGCTGAATCGAAGCGAGGTTTAGCTCCTCTACTCCGGCCTTCACCAGAGTCAATCCTGCCTGTTGCAGTTGCAGCAGCAGTTCCGTAACAACCTCATTTGCAAGCCCTTGCCGCGCAAATTGCGGTGCAATGGTATAACCGATCCAACCGGTTTTTTTCTCCAGCCTGAGATACAGATCGCCGATCAATCCACCGGTTTGTCGGCTCACAACCGCAAGTTGAACGCCACAGTCAAGATTCGGAACTCCCAGCAGCGCTTCTTCATACGCCTGTCGCGTCAGTCCCTTAAAGCCTTGATACCGCATCCAATCGAGATTGTTGCGATAAGCCATGAACGCGTCGATATCTCCCTGTTCAAACGGGCGAACCGTGCAGCGTTCGGTTTCAAATGTTATCGGCATGCTCTGCTCCAATCGGAAAGACTTCATGTATTATATCAGATCAGTCGATCACAATCTCGCAGTATTCCCCAAATAGCTCTGCCTCCGCGTCGTCATGCGTGATGACGAGAATCGGCACGTTTGCCTCCAGCATGGCGTTTGCCGCGATGCGCTTATTCTCCTCATCCAGCCCTGTAAACGGCTCGTCGAGAAACAGGATGTCCCCGCCGAAAGCCAGCGCACGGGCAATGGCCACGCGCCGCTTCATCCCGCCAGAGAGCTCCCGCGGCAGCTGGCACATGCTCTCGCAAAGGCCAAGGCGGTTGAGCACCGCGTCAGCGCGCGCTTCATCTGAACCAAGCGCGACGTTCTCCAAAGCCGTTGCCCAAGGCAGCAGGCGATCCTCCTGAAACACGACGGCGGGCTTGCGATGCTCCAATCCGAGTATCTCCCCCGCGTCCGGCTGTTCTAGCCCCAGAAGCAGGCGAAACAGCGTGGTCTTTCCCGCGCCGGAAGCGCCGCGGATCAACGTCACCCCGCAAAGCGGGATTTCAGCGGAAAAGCCGCTCAAAACAGCGTGTCCGTTGTAGGATTTCGACAGGTTTTTTAGCAGAATCACGTCACGCATCGCTGCGAATCCTCCTCATTCCTTTGATGAGCAGCCATTCCAGCAGCATAGAGAGCGCGACGATCATCAGCGTCCACGCAAACAAATCGACCGTCTCGATGCGCAGTTTGGATTGATAGAGTTTGTAGCCGATCGATTGCTGCGGCAGCGCGATGATCTCCGCCGCCACGCCGGACTTCCATGCAAACCCGAGCGAAGTGGTGCAGGCGGCGAGAAACTGCGGCAGCACGGAGGGCACATAGATCTTTTTCACGATCTGCCATCGATTCAGCCCGAACATCTTGCCCATCTCGACGAGCCGCGGATCAGTCTGCACAATCGCCTCCGCCGTCGCCGTCCAGACCATCGGCACCACCATCAGAAAGCTGATAAACAGCGGCACCATGTCCGAAGAGAGCCATAAGAGAGCCAGCAGGATAAACGACGTCACGGGACTCGCCTTCACGATGGCGCGAAGCGGCGAGAGCAGCGCCTCCGCAAAGCGGGAGCGCGCGGTGAACATGGCTAGCAGCACGCCCGAGAGTACACCCAGCAGATAGCCGCTCATGATGCGCAGGAGCGTCAGCCCCGAAAAGAGCCAACTTTCTCCCTTCGTGAGCAGGACAGCGAGCCTCGACAGCGTGGAAAGCGGAGAGGGCAGCAGGAGCTCCTTGCCGACAAGGAGACTAGCCGCTTCCCAAACCGCGATGTAGATAAGCGCGATCAGCGCTGTTTGCAGTAGTTTTCGCTTACTTGGCATAGAGGTCGTCGCCGGGCAGCTTGCCGCCGACGGACGCCGGGTTTGCGGTAAAGAGCACATTCAATACGGCGGAAGCGGCAGATTTCATCTCGCCTCCCGTGATGCTGACGATATAGCTGCGAGGGATGGCAGTCTTTGCGATAGCAAGCGAGCCGACGATGCCAAGATCGGCAATCTTCTGCGCCGCGTCTGGGGAGGTGTTGACCTGTTCAACCGAAGCTGCGTAGTCAGCGAGGAACGCCTTTACCTGATCGGGATGCTCGTTGTAGAAAGCGCGCCTTGCGATATAGACGCCCATGACGAGCTTCGTGCCGGAAGTCTCTTCCCAGGCGGTGTTGAGGTCGAGCGCCACGCGTGTTTCCGGGTTCTTAATGGTTGCAGCCGAAACGAACGGTTCCGGCAGTAGAGCGATCTGCGCTTCGCCGGAGGCGACCATCGCTGCAAGCGTGGTGTGTTCGCCGACGTATTCAACCGTCACTTGATCGGTCAGACCGTTTTGCGCCAGCAGGTAGTCGAGCACGAACTGCGGGGTTGCGCCCTCGCCGCTGGCGTAGACGGTCTTACCCGCAAGATCGGAAAGCGACTGGACGGTATCGCCATTTTCCAGGATGTAGAGCACGCCCAGTGTGTTGAGATTCAACAGCACCACATCGCCATCGGTTTTGTTATAGAGCACCGCCGCGAGGTTTAAGGGAACCGCTGCAATGTCGATTTCACCGCTGACGAATTTACCGACGACCACGTCCGGCGCGTCCTGTAGCTCGACATTGTACATAGCGGTGTCGTCCATCAGGTAGCTGATGCCCATGCCAGTTGGCCCTTTGAGCGCCGCGATGTTGACGGGTTTGGCGGGAGCTGTTGCGCAGCCGAAGGCAAACAGCATGACTGCCATGGTCAAAAGTGCGAGTGGTTTCTTCATTTGTTTTCTCCTTTTGGCAGGCTAAATGCCCGCCCGTGCCGTTCTATTTTTCCATCGAAAACCAGTTTATCCATCGCGCGGTAGAGCGTCGTGCGGCTGATGCGAAGCGCATCTGCCAGTAGCGTTACGCTCCATTCCGATTCATACAGCCCGTTTTCCGCGCGGGTCTTGATGTGGTTGAATACGCGCTCCTCCACGCTTTGCGGCAAAAATCCGTCCAGCCGTCCGCTCAAAAAGCGGATGCGCGCGGTGAGGTATCTCAGATAGCTTTCCGTCACACGAAAGTCGCGCTGCATCATGTCGCGCAGTGCTTCTTCTGAAATCAGCAGCAGCCAGGTGCTCTCGCTTGCCATCACGCGAGCGACATACGCCTCCTCGTCGTGAAACAGCGACGCCGCACCGAAAAGATCGGTCTGCCGTAGGATGCTCATGGGCATTTTGTCGTTTTCGCTCTCTTTGGTGACCACGCATGTGCCGTAGAGGATGATGCCCAGCGCGCGCGCGGTATCCGCGCGGTCGAAGATCACTTGATCCTTCTCAAAATGCACCACCCGCACTCCTTTTGTCCCGAGGAGCGAAAAGATCTCCTCTTCTGAAAGGCGCGCGAAAAGAAACGTCTTTCCGGCA
>JAUYTF010000387.1 GCA_030695285.1 Eubacteriales bacterium
AGACATGCAAACGGAACTGGACGCGGTCAGGCAGTTTATGCTCGATTCCATTTCCGATGCCATACCGCTGGTGAAAGAACCTCTTGTGGAGGTCATTCAATCCGGAGGGAAAATGCTAAGGCCCGCGATGGTGATTCTCGGCGCGAAGCTTGGCAAATATAACAGCAAAAGAATTATCCCGATTGCAGCATGCGTTGAGTTGCTGCACACGGCAACGTTGATTCACGATGACATCATAGACGAGGCCAGGCTTCGCAGAGGGATTGAGAGCGTTCATAGCAAATATTCAAAAGAAGTTGCCGTTCTGGTTGGAGATTTTGTTTTTGCGAAAACGTTTGACTTACTCGCCGGAGATTATCCCGCCGAAATGCTGAAGAATCTTTCGCACAGCATCATGAAGATCTGTGAAGGCGAGCTGGCACAATATGCGCATCGCTACAGCGATTCTTTGGATTTGGATCAGTACATCGAGATCATCGCCGGAAAAACCGCCGCTTTGTTTTCCATGAGCCTGTTTGCGGGCGCATACGAGGCCAAAGTCAGTAACCAGACGCAGCGATCCTTGATTCAGGCCGGATACTGCATCGGCATGATGTTCCAAATTATCGACGACTGTCTGGACTATCTTGGCGAACCGTCGACAATCGGGAAGAATGTTGCCAACGACATCAAGCAGGGGGATATCACGCTGCCTTTGCTTTTCGCGCTGAAAACCGAATCTTCCGGGGTTTTACACGAGCTGGTCTTTCAAAGCGGCTTGACAACGGAAAACATAGCCAGAATCGGAGCGCTTGTCATAGAGAACCAAGGCGTTGCGATGGCGGAGGAAAAGGCGAGGGAGTATGGACGCGACGCACGCAAGGCGCTTGAGAAAATCAAAAAGTCCCAAAGCCGCACCATCCTTGAAAAAATGATAACCTCTATTTTGGATACACCAAGGCTTGACTCTTAGAAAAAATCATCTCTGGATTGAAAACACAGAAGCTTCCTTCGTAACGCGCTAGCACCATAGCCTATGGCTGATCTTTTCGCGACAAGTGCAGGCAAAATTCTACGCCATCCTCCCGGTTCTCCGCTGAGACACTGCCACCGTGCAGATGTGCGATCGATTTGACGATCGCGAGCCCAACTCCGTGGCCGTATGCGCGATCGCCGTTACCGCCGGTGTAAAACACATCCCAAATGCGCTCGAGCTGCTCTGCCGTCATACGGGAGCCGAAATTGTATACGCAAATACTCGTTTTACTCGCTTCTGCTCCGGCGTGCACACGGATCTCACCCGAATCCGGTGTATGCCGCAGCGCATTGGTTAAGAAATTTTCAACCGCTCTGCCGATCATCGCCTCGTCTGCAAAAATCTGGAGCGCTTCCGGCGCGTCGAAGCTCAGACGGACGTTCTTTTGCGCGGCTTCGTGCGCAAATCGTTCCGAGAGCGCGTCGAATATCGTGCGTACGGAAACCATCCGCAGCGCTGACTTCATCTGTTCGTTCTCCAGTTTAGAGAGTTCCAGCAGCTGCTGAATCTGTGCGTCCATCCGGTCGCACTCCGCCGAGATGACCGCGCAATACCGCGCGGTCTGTTCTTTGTCCTGCGCAACCCCGAACTGCAATCCTTCCGCATAACCTTTGATCACCGCGATCGGTGTCTTGAGTTCATGCGAAAGATCGCGCACCAGCCGCTTTCTGCGTGCAATATCCCGCTTTAACCGCTCGATGCTGTGGCTGAGCTTTTCGGAGATCTCGTTGATGCTCGAGCCAAGCGCACCTAGCTCGTCCTGCGTCTCGACGCGAACGCGCTCCGAGAAATCCAGCTCGGCAATCCGTGCCGTGACGCGGCTCATCTCAACGAACGGTTTTGTGATCACGCGCGAGAAGAGCAGCGTCACGCCGCCGCCAAGCAGAATCAGCCCAGCTCCGACGATCAGATAAAACCGATTTGCAGTCGCCGCGCTGTCCTCAATGCCTTTGATGCTCTTGCTCAAAACAAGATAGCGCGCGCCCGAGACCCTGCGGACGTGAACCAGATTCGTGCTTCCGTTTTCGTTGACGGTCTTGGTGAACATAATCCGTAACCTGCGCCCGGTATCCGCGGGAATCAGGCTTTGAATTTCGTCCGACAACTCCGCTGCATTCTTTTTCCCGGTAAACGAGGACGCCAGCACGGTCCCGTTCGCATCAACGATGCGTATCCCGACGTTGTTGTCCCAGTCGAGCTGTAGAATAGCCGCTTCCAAATCGCCGCCGGACTGCTTGAGCGCCGCCACCACTTCAGTGCCAAGGGTGCGAAGCAGCACCCGGTTTCGGGCAACGTAAAACTGCCTCAGCAGCAGCAGGTTGCAGACAAGGCCGATCAGCACAAGCAATACGATAAATCCGCTCAACAGCAGAAACACTCGTTTCCGGAGGGTCAGTTTCATAACGCCACCTCAAAACGATATCCGGCACCGCGCACGGTTTGAATCATCGTTCCGCAGGAGAGCAGTTTTTGCCGCAGGGTTTTGATGTGTGTGTCCACGGTCCGTTCGTCGCCTTCAAAATCGTATCCCCAAATCTTTGCAAGCAGTTTTTCGCGCGAAAACACAACGCCGCGGTTTTGCAGCAGCAGCGAGAGGAGCAAAAACTCCTTGTTGCTCAAGACTACTTCAGCGCCCGAAACTAGCACCTGCCGCTTCTCAAGCGAAACTGACAGCGCGCCGAAGCACAGCATCCCGCCCAAATCACGGGTGGTTCTGCGCAAAAGCGCGTTTAACCGCGCAACAAACACCGCATAGCGGAACGGCTTTGCGAGATAGTCGTCCGCGCCGTGCTTGAGCCCCGCGATTTCGCTCTGCTCATCGTCCAGCGCGGTGAGCATCATGACGGGTACGTCAGACTGCGCACGAATCTCCCTGAGCACGTCCCAGCCGTCGTAGACCGGCATCATCACGTCGAGAATGACGAGCCCCGGCTCCGTGCCGGAAAAGAAACGGTCAATGGCCTGCTTTCCGTCTGCGGCTTCGACCGCGTCATAGCCCTGTTGCCGCACAATGTCGCAGATGAGCGCGCGAAGCGATGGATCATCGTCCGCAACCAAAACCCGAATTTGCATCCTTATCACCTCTGGCGTTCGCAGTATCAAGCGTAGAGATAGAGAAACGAGCTGTCTTCCGGTTGAGTTCAGTATAGCATACAGCTTTTCTGATCCCAATGGGAAACGCTGCAACCATTCGATCATTAGCCGCAACCGTGTTAAGAAAAACCTGCGCGTTTGTATCGCAGGTTTTTTCATGGGTAAGGCGACTCAATAGCCCCGGATGCGGGATCATCCGAGCAGCGCGACGAGTTCCTTCAGGGCTGTATTCACCTGCTGTTTTAGCGCGATTCTCGATTCCAGCACGGAGATCGCCTGATTGACCGATGTTTTCGCGGCGGCAAAGTCTTTCGCGGCTATGCTGGCGCGCGATGCCTGCATGCTCTGTCGAACCTGCCCGCTTGTGGCTTCCATCGACGCCCGCAGTTGTTTGAGCGTTTCGAGCAATTCTGCGATGCGCTCCGGCAAAGCGGGCGTATTCGTGCCTGTTTTGACCGCCTGCAATCCGGCTTTGACCTGCTGACCAAGTGCCTTATTCTCTTGCGAAAGGGCGGTTGCCTGCGCCTGGAGGGTTTTGAGGGTCTGCCTGCCTTCCGCGATCTCTGCGCGTAGCGCCTGTTCTTCCGGGGTCAGCATGGTTCTGGGGCGAACCGTCGGCGCGAGGGTTGTTGTGGCAGGAGCCGGGGTCGGGGTCGTTCCCTCCGTTTCCGCGAGCGCCACAGTCGGGATCATCAGCAGGAGCAGTGCTCCGAGAAAAACCAGTGTCTTTTTCATAGAATTCCATCCTTTCATTTTCCAAGTGCCGCAAGGGCTGAATCCGGCAACGCATCCCGAATCGCCTCGTCGATAGACGCTGCCGGCTCGTTCCTCGCCGCTTCCGATTGCTCCACCATCCTCAGGCATGTCGCAAACTCACCCTGCAGGCATACAATAGTGCGCTTGTGTGAAATTCAGGTGAAACCGGATTTGAAAATTTTGTGAACGAAACGTCCAAATTTGAAAAACAGGCTAAGCGGGAAAAGCGAAGAGCCTGAATCATGCAAAAAAGGACGGAGACAATGCGTTTCTTCTTGGCGCACTGGGAGCCGAATGAAATATTTCTTTTCTTCTTTACGCGCAGATCCCATAATGGAGACAGGTAGATTTCAGAGAGTCAAACCAAAGCAGTTCAAACAGTCTTCTTCCAGCATGGTATTACTCATCGTAAAGGAAAAGGAGACCGCATATGACAGAATCGATGGACGCAAAAAAGCCCACCATCGTGGTGAGCAGGTGCTTGGGGTTTTGCAAGTGCCGTTATAACGGAGATGTGCTAAGCAGCGCTTTCGTTGAGTCGCTCAAGCCGCATGTGAACTACATCACAACCTGTCCGGAGGTCGAGATCGGGCTTGGCGTTCCGCGTAATCCCGTGCGGCTCGTCAGCCGGAACGGTTCGGTCGAACTCTATCAGCCCTCCGAAGACAAGACGGTTACCGATCAGATGAATCAATATTCCGAGGCGTTCTTCGGCTCGGTCGGGCTCATCCAAGGCCTGATTTTAAAAGGGCGTTCCCCTTCCTGCGGCATCAAGGATGTCAAGATCTATTCCGGCGTCGAAAAATCTTCGAGCTCGCAAAAAGGCATCGGTATCTTCGCCGCGCATGCAATCAAGCGCTACCCCAACCTGCCGATCGAGGAGGAAGGGCGCTTAAGCAATTATGCCATCCGCGAGCACTTCTTAACGAAACTCTATACCGTGTTCCGGTTTCAGGCGGTAAAGGATTCGCGATCCATGAAGGAACTGGTGCAGTTTCATTCCGGGCACAAGTTTTTACTGATGGCGTACAACCAGACCCAATTGAGGCTGCTTGGCAAAATCGTCGCCAATCAGGAGAAGAAGCGCATCGATGAGGTCTTGGCGCAATACGAGCAGCATCTAGGTCTTGCGTTTGGCCGCCTGCCGACAAGAAACAACTACATCAACACGTTTCAGCATATCTTCGGTTATTTCTCGGATGCGCTCAGCGAAAAGGAGAAGTCGTTTCTGCTGGATCGGTTTCAAAAGTACCGCGAGGGAAAAATCCACATCAGCGCGATTCTAAACGTGCTGCGCACCTATGCGATCCAGCACAATCATGAGTATCTGCTCAATCAGGCCATTTGGTCGGCGTATCCCGAAGAACTTCTCGATATCAGCGATTCGGGGAAATAGCCGGACTGTCAGAATGGAACCGCAATCCATCTCTATTGATGACCTGCGCCCATAAGAAGCGGACCACTGCAAATTAGGGAAACGATGTGCAGGCGGCCTTCAGGTTCGATTTCTGGGCAAAATCAACCGCTGTAAGGTATGAAAGCAGGCGCTGTGCGGACGGAACTCGTTTTAGACCCTTCGCCAGTGCTCTGTTTTGTCAATACGGAATGTAATCTTTTATTGGACCCATTGAACGCAAATAAATAGCATGGCACACGAAATGGTATCACATCGTGTGCTTTTGTGAATGAACTCTCACGAAGAGATACAATCGCGCGAGTTGAGAGGGTGCAAAGGGGCGGCATGGGATAACTATCTTGTTTTGTTGGAGGAAACGGATGAAACCGCGCTGATTCAGGCCATCCGCTCGCTTGAACCCATCGTCATCGTGGATGAAAGCCATTATCCACATCCGACCTTAGTTTGGAGACGCTGCGAAACTTTAACCCAAGCTTCATTTTGGATCTGACCGCAACGCCGAAATTAAATAGCAATGTGATTTCCTATGTAGACGCCGCGCAGCTCCCGCGGAAACTCAATGAGACCGCGTTGAAAGCCATCGGTAAGATACACATTGTTAAACTAGTTGGAAAACAATCCGTCGCTAAAGCCCACCGCAAGATTGACCGCAGCGATCACCGCAAAGAACAAATGGAGATCTTTTCTGTTTGTTCGACATAAGGAATCTTTCAGCACCCAGTGTTTCTAAAGCGCTTTAGCGATACTAACACAGACGAATCCCCGATTGAAGGCTGTTTTCCGGCTGTCATTTATATTCCGCCGGTGATTGGCTCGTATGCCAAATCAGCCGATCAATGTCGCTGGTTTATTGCCTAAATTCGCCAAATCACCAAATCATCGACCATCATGGTCCCGTAGTCCATTCGAAAGCCCGCCCCACCGGAAGGATAGCGCGCAGATACATCCTCCGCTATGAGCGTCGTTTCGCCTACGGTTGCGGTCAGTCGGCTGCCGCATGCTGAGAGCGTCATAGTCAGCGGCTCATAATGCGCATAAGATAGAGCAGTTTGTGCCAGAAGCGCATCCCCTGATGCGTCTCGCAGCACGAGCGAGAGCGTATCGCCGCCGGAGAGCAACGCGGCGTAATATTGCCTGTGTCCGCGCGCGCGGATGACCAATCCGCCACGTTCGTGCAGATGCGGCGTGATCCGCGCCGAGATCACATAGTCAGCAAAATCGCGTGTGCCAAGGGTAACCACGCCGTTTTCCTCAGGATGCGACACCGAGAGCGTATTGGTCAGGCTCAGGCCAAAGTTTTTCGCGCTGGAGACAAACGAGCGCGAAACGAACGGCGCGGGGTCGGTGATATTTTTCATATGCGCGCCTTTTAATTCGTACCGCGTCGGCGCGCCTGTCCAGTCGAGGGTGCGTAGCACCGCGCGGCAGACATTGCTGCGCCCGCAAATTAGCGAAAATCCAACGCGGAGGACGGGTTGTCCCCCAAGCGGCGGAATCGTCCAGCGGACTCGCGTCTCTCCCTGCTTGAGCGATGTTGCCTCGCCAAACACCGTGGCATGCCCGCCTTCCGGCGTTGCATAGCAGACATACGGCGTGACGATGGGCGGGTCTGTCTCTGCGCAGGAGAAACGCGCCGCGATCATCTGCCCCTCATAAAGCGAGGGGGAGGCAATGGCGTCGTAGCCCTGCCAGCGCGCGAATGGATCAAAAAACGTCGGCGTGCTGAGATATGCGGGTGATCCATCGCAGGCATCCTGCATGGAGATGACCAGACCTTTGCCGTCCTCATTGCTCAGCCGAATTGCCGAGCCGGAGCGCAGGCACGGGCAGGGCTCAAACCCTTGCATACTGCCGCGATATTCAAACGCGAACCGTTCTTGTGGAATGCTTGCCGTTTCGCCGCAGATTTCAGCCGCTGCACGGATAATCCTTCTCGTCTCGCGCACCGCGTCCGATACGCACTCCCCCCCGTCAGCGGTGACGACGAAGAGTCGATCCCGCACGGGCGCGCGAAGATCGATCTGGCTTGTGAGCGCGTCGAGACCTAGCCGGATGCCGTTGAAGCAGCCGACGTTGCCCGCGTTGCAGTCCGTGTCCCAACCCGCCGAAACGGCAATCATCAAGGATCGCGCGAAATCGTCCCCACCGAGCAGGATGGCGGCGAGCGTCAGCGCATGGTTCGGTACGATATTGCAGCCGCCCTTATACTGCTTGTACCCATACTCGCGATCCAAAAAATCACGTACCTCGCGCCAGTGCGTTGCCTTTGCGCAGGTGTTTCGCACATCACCTACGAGCTTTCGCATCAGATCGCTGGAAATAAACCGCTCGTTTTCGTCAAACAGGCGATCGAAATTCCGCTGTGTAAACGCCGCCGCCTCCAGCGCGCCGAGAAACGCCGCAGCCTCCAGCGCAATGCCATCGTGGGACACGCTCGCGCTCTCGCGCACAAGCTGCGCGGCGCGTTCAGGGTCGCCGGGACACATCATGGCGAAGCTATCCATAAAAATCTGTGCGCCGATTTGTTCCGAGAGTATCTTTCCGTTTTGCATGCTAGAACCACTCTTCGGTGCGAGAATGCCCCTCTTTAGATTGAGATACGCGGTGTGCTCGGTGGAGTTGCCTAAGCCCCCCCACCAGAGAATGGTCTTGTCCTCAATGATGTAGTTCAGCCACGCCTCGCCGACGGCTTTTGCGGTGAGATTGGGCGAAAAGCCTCCGTCCTCCACCGCGCGAAAAAAGCCGAACGTGCCGGAGAGGTCGTCGTCCGTAACCACCAGCGGCAAATTCAGCTCATCATGAATATAATCCGTCACTTCGCCAAAGCGGGATTGGATGGCCTCATACGTCCAACCCTCGACCGGACGTCCGAGGTAGACGCCGATCATCTTGCCGAGCACCCCCGCATAGATGCGCTCCTGCATATCGCCTGTCAGCCTCAAGCCGGTTCCCTCCCCGTATTTATGGTTTATTTTAAATGTCTGATAAAAAAATCGAGTATGATCGTCTGCACCTCCGGCTGAGAAAACTCAACCGAACAATGCCCCGCGCCCTCTAGCAGGTACAGCTCAGCGGGCACGCCCGCTTTCACGAGCGCTTCGTAATACCGCTCGCTTTCGCGTACATCCACCATCTCATCAACCGTTCCATGCAAAATCAAGTGCGGCGGCGTTTTAGCGGAAAGACTTCGCTCAGGATTCATGCGCTCCAGAAACTTACGGTTTTCCTGCCTGATCGGGCAGCCCGCAAAAAGTCGGAAGAGCATCTCATCCTCTTCGCTCGCGTTCGGGTTTTTCTCCTGTGCGTCCTGCCGCATCCGCCAGAGATCGATGGGGCCGTACCAGTCCACAACGGCCTTCACCGCGCTGGAAACT
>JAUYTF010000389.1 GCA_030695285.1 Eubacteriales bacterium
TTAAGGCCTGCCGAGAAACGAGACGCCGTACGCTATCTGCAAGAACACTTCCAAGCAAGCGAACGCAAGAGCTTTACGGTGTTGCGAATCAACCGGGGATGGCACCAGAGGCAGCCAACCCGCGACGAGCAGGCCTTTTTGCGAATGAGAAATATAGAAATAGCCTCCGTGAGGAAGCGATATGGATATCACAGGATCCATGTCCTGTTGCTGCGTGAAGGGTGGGAAATCAACCACAAACGGTTCTACAGGCTGTACAGGCAAGAAGGATCGAACCTTAGAAAGCCCGTTGGTCGCAAGAAAATCAGTGTTTCAAGGACTCCCGAGAAAGGATTGGCATCTGCGGTGAACGATTGCTGGTGTATGGACTTCAGTGAGGTCAGTCAGCCACTTTGCATTTGGCTTAGCATCATAAAAATCTATATTAACGATATTTTCAACTTCCGGACTGTTTCGCTCACATAGGAGCTGTACTTCTTTTCCTTCACGAAAGGAACAATAATATGCTCCTCTTTCATTATCCGGCGATTTACTTTTTCAGACACAGGTTTTCCGTTTTTTTTAAGACGATATAGATCCGCCGATATCCATAACGCGCATTAACCTTATGAAATATGGTTTTTATTTCGGAACGTAGTTCCTCATACTTGTTTGGCCTACGTAGTAATTTTGCCTGATAACAGTAGATACTCTTTGTTATTGCGGATTTCGCGAAGCGACAGGCGGCGGAGATTCGCCGTTTTTGTCTGCCTAGGGTGTTATATTGTCACTCTAGAAAGCCCGGTTTGAGACATGAGTAGGTAATTCTGCGACCCGCAAAAAAACATTCTTTCATATTGGCTCCAGTTTGCGATCGTTAAAACTCTTCCTCGCACTCGATCGGCCTTGCGATCGCGCGGCTGACGTAGACGTCCGTGCGCAGTTCCTGATTCAACGACATCGGCACCTGCATAGTGACGGGGCCATGGATAGCGAGGCGCGATATCATCCGCTGCCAAGAGGACACGCCGTCGATCTCCGTAAAGCAATGCATGTCAAACCGTAATCTCGCGTGCTGAATATCCTTCGGTCCAATCGTGACCGCACGCGGCGGCACGTTAGCAACGTCACCGCTGCTGCCAAAGATCGGGAAGAGTGAGTTTTCCGCAATCGTGAGCGGATGCTGTGTCACAAGCCGCGATCCCAGTTGTTTGAATTCCTCAATGGAGTCCGCGTGGAACTCTTGCGTATCAGGGTCGATAAACGCGATGTGTCCCGGCCAGCCGCAAGCACTGTAAATCACATCCGCGCCGCCTTCACCGACGTCGTCTAGGATGCTGGAGAAGCTCTTTACATTCTCATTGGTGAAATAGTGTACCTGCTCAAACGGCATACGATATTTTTCGTCGATACTGCCATAGAAATATTTCACGAACGAATGACCCAGCCCCGCCGGATAATCGAGTGGAGCTACCTTGCCGTCCTCGTCTGCCCATTCGTCCATAGCAAAAATATGTACATTGCGGCAATCGACTTGAAAGCGACTAATGAGTTCGGCAATCGCCTGATACGCGATCGGCCAGGGGTTAGGAAAAACCATTACGAGCTTTTCGTCCCGCTCATCGGAGATCTTGATGCGTGTAAAGCAGTCCCCAATGAACAACGCGCGAGGATCGGCCACTACTTTGATTCGGAAATCGGGATTCCAGTGCTGTTCGAGAGCCTCGCCGCTGAGATTACGGCAACGTTCCAACACCGTCTGATCTGTAAACGGGATCCATGAAGCCGGATTGAATTTGAACATACTATCCTCCTTATGTGCCATGCTTGGCGACCGCGCTGTTTTTGCTCGAGATTTCGCTTAAAAAATCTTTCGAGCCAATGGTACGAATGGTAATCCACTTCTCGTCTGCGTCGGCATCTTGTGCTTTAATTCTGGTCAACAGCGCAACTGCCGCTTACGCTATTGCTCTTCGCGCCGTACTATCTTCTGCTGAGCAGGGTATTTTGGTTACTAATCGGTTTCACGCTCATCGCGGCGAAAATCTGTTGAATGAAGGAATTGGCTTGTAGTCGTTCTTCCCGAGGCTCCGCACACCTTAAATTAATGATGGCTGTTTTTCTTATTCCGCCGCTGCGTTTTTTTCGATCTGCCCAAAAAGCAAAACGGAGAGCATCCCCTCCGCTTTATAAGGAAAAACTAAGAAGAATCCAGCCCTGCAAGCTTGCTCTTGTCAATAGATCCCAAATTCATGCGCCGCATCGGAAAGCGCCTGCAAGTTTTCCGGCGGCGTCCCTTCGACAAAATAGTCGCTCGCAGCCAGAATAAAAGCACCGCGTGGCTTTACCTGTTCGAGCACGTCGCGCACGCGCGCACGCACCTGATCAGGCGTCGCTGTTTTCAAAAAATGGATTTGGTCAATGCCACCGCTGAGCACCGTCGATTTTGGAATTTGCATGAGTGCGTCTGCAAGCACCGTGTCGCCAAACGGCGCTTCGGTGAGGGACTCGTACATATCGATCCCCATCTTACCATAAAGCGGCAAAAGAAATTTTGCATCCCCACAATTGTGGTAAATCATCTTTCCACCCGCCGCATGGATTGCGTCGATGAGGCGCATTTCGTAGGACATGACAAACGTTTCAAACATCTTCGGTCCAGCCATGCTCCCGCTGGCCATGTTCCCACTCACGGAGAGAAAGTCGCATCCTGCGTTAATGAGTTGTGGCACTAGCGAAATCAAGCGTTTACCGAAATACTCCATCATGTCACGGTAAAGGTCCTCTTCCTCATAGGGATCCATGAGCAAATCGTCCAGCTTGCGATGCAGGCCAACCATATTAAATACACCATGAATCCAAGTGCCAGCCAACCCGTCATCACCTACTAGCGCACGCGCATAGCCGATCTTGGAACAATCAAATGAGGGGTATGGCGGCTGATACTTTTCAAACTGACGAAAATCTTCCTCGTCCTTGATGAAATATTCCGTCGTCGCCTCGACGGTTTCATTTTTGGATGCCTTGCGATAGGACTTTACCTGCCTGATCACTCGCTCTGGCGTTGTGATTGTGCAGATTTCATTCCAGCCGTTGACAACATGCTCGCTTTGTTTTTTGACTTTCCACTGCTCCGCGCTGATGAAGCTCTCGTCAAGGTAATCCATCATGATGTAGTTGCGAAGCAGTATATCAAAGCCAAAGCGGCGATAGAGCGCAACGCAGTCCAGAATCCAGTCCTGCGACGCGCCGCCGTGATACTCATTGGCGAGATTGTTGAATATAAAGGGCGCGATGGGTACACGCTCGGTCGGAGTTCCGTTTAATGTGTCGAGTAGCAGTTGCCTTGATGTCATACTATCATTCCTCCGTTGAAATATCTCTTGGATTTCGAGCGGATTAAAGTGCAGCGAAAGCAAACCCCATACAGCGTGCAAACATTTCTAGTTCACCCATGCACTCGCCATAAACAAGCGCAGAATGATGCGTGCCGCCGAGGCGCGAGAACTGTTCAAGATAGTCTGCAACCGTTCCATTCGGACGAAACCAACCGTTGACACTCGCGCGCATGTTGTTTTCCCCGGCAACGGCCAGCACCTCGCCCTGCGTACAGATGAGGGTATACTGCCCTTCTCCTCCTGGCGCAAGATTGACATAAGCCGCCTTTCCGGGTCGAAACGTACCATAGGCGACTGTCGGGTTTTCGGCGTTGGTAAACGGAAAGTCCTTTTCGGTCAGGTGCGGTTTCCCCGCTGAAACGCGATAGTTGAACTCCCCCATGTGGCTTAAAAAGACGCTGTTGCCCTGCCAGTCCGGACAGAACATCTCGGTGAATGTCGTATCCGGAAATGCAGATAGCAGCGCACCAACCAGCGCGGCTGTGAGCACATCCCCCTCGCCCGCATAGCCGATGCCCGCCATCATGCTCTTGGAGCACTCGGTAAACGGCATGACCGGCAGAGCGGGGTTACTGTCCTCCGTTGCAAGAAAATTCACCGTAAGCGCGCTG
>JAUYTF010000398.1 GCA_030695285.1 Eubacteriales bacterium
CGAATATTCCGCAAAAAGAGTGCCTCCGCATGCTCGAATCAGCTTTCTCATCTTCTCAAGTGGGGCAAGTGCGTTTGCAACCTCATATCCTCCGCACGTGCAAACTGAAAATATCTCAGCTGTTTGCAAACCATCCAGACGACGGATAAATCGCTCAACAATCAGCGGCACACCCAACACAGGCGACAAATATGCCGGAAAGACCAATCCGATGCGTTTATGTTCCAAGAGAATTCGCTCCGTCGGATCAAGCCTTGCAATTGACACGATGTCTGCCCCAATATCGTCCGCGATCTGCCTTGCAACAGCGAGACAATTTCCCGTTGCAGAAAAATAGTAAATCCTTGTAGTCATCCCAATCACCTCATGTCTGTCGGGTTTTTGGTATTGCTGATCCTCTAGTCTATTTTGCTTGCCAATGCATGTAGCGCTTCTCCGCTGAAACGGTAGACCTTCCATTCGTTCATCGGCTCCGCACCAAGCGAAAGGTAGACATCTATGCTCGGCTGGTTCCAGTTGAGGCATGCAAAATCAAGCCTGCCGCAGCCGCGCGCGCGGGCGATCTGTGCCAAACGCGAAAGTATCGCCTTTCCGTAGCCTTTGCCGCGATGTTCCGGCAGAACGAACAGGTCTTCTAGATAAATGCCACCGCGGCCGAGGAACGTTGAAAAATTATGGAAATACAGCGCGAATCCGACCTCTGTCTCTCCTTCGAGTGCGAAAAACGCCTCCGCGACGCGCCGCTCAAAGAGCCACTCTTTGAGGATTTCTTCGGTTGCGACAACATCATCGAGCATGTGCTCGTACTCTGCTAGCGCGCGGATAAACTTGAGCAACAGCGCTGTGTCTTTTTCTTCTGCCGGGCGAAAGGTTACGGGCATGGTTCCTCGGTTTCTGCGGCTGTCAGCCGCATTTTTTATAGGCTGCGTTGATACGAAAAAAGCCGGTTACGGTCGTAATCGGCTTTCTCGTTTTCTGGCGCGCCTGGCAGGATTTGAACCTGCGACCTACCGGTTCGTAGCCGGGCACTCTATCCACTGAGCTACAAGCGCATGTGCTTTGACGTGCTTGATTATTTTAACCATTGGCGCGAGAAATGTCAAGCGTTGACAAGGATATTGGGCGGATTATTTTGCGGGGTTTGGTAAGCCAAGGCGAAAGCATCTATGGTATAATTCTCAGATAACGGCGCTCTAAATGCACCGCCCGCCGTCCACGCAGAGCACCTGCCCCGTAACGAACGAAGCCTCTTTTGAGGCGAGAAACAGCACAGCAGCGGCGATATCCTCCGGCGTGCCTGCGCGAAGCAGCGGCGTTTCCGCGCAGATGCAGGCTATCTCATCGTCTTCAAGTCCGCTCGTCATATCGGTGCGCACAAAACCGGGCGCAACACAGTTGACGCGGATGCCGCTGGGCGCAACCTCTTTGGCGAGCGATTTTGTATAGCCGATCACCGCCGCTTTGGAGCAAGAATACGCCACCTCGCAAGAGCCGCCCGACACCCCCCACATGGAGGAGATATTCACGATAGCCCCGCGCTTTTGCGAGATCATCTCCGGCAGAACGGCGTTTGTAACGAGAAACATGCCTGTGATATTCGTCTCCATCACGCGATGCCAGTCGGCAAGCGAGGTGTCCGTCACCAGCTGCGTCGGCAGCGCGATGCCTGCGTTGTTTACGAGTGTATCGATAAAACCAAAGCGCTCGCGCACGCGGGAAACGATCTCTTCGGCCTGTTGCTCGTGGGTGATGTCGCCCGAGACGAGCATGACGGAACGGCCCGCCTCCTCTAGTTCTGCACAAAGCGCGCGCGCCTGCGCCTCCCGCTCGCGAAAATGAATCGCGACACGGTGTCCTTCTTCGGCAAAGCGCCGCGCGATGCCCGCGCCGATGCCGCGCGAGGAGCCTGTCACCAATACTGTACTCTTCATACGTTCATTTTAGCAAACCGCGCTGCATAGCGCAACGCGGCGCAGAAAGAAACCGGAAAAGGATGATCATGGAACAACAACCGCTCTATCTCGGCTGTCACCTGAGCAACGCAAAAGGCTACGAAGCCGCAGGCCGCGTTGCGCTGGCAATATGCGCAAACACGTTTCAATTCTTCACACGAAACCCGCGCGGTGGCGGCGCAAAAGCGATCGTCCCCGCGGACGCGGAGGCGCTGAATACCCTCTGCCGCGAGAATCGATTTGGCACGCTCGTCGCGCACGCACCATACACCCTCAACCCCTGCTCCGCCGATGCCAAGGTGCGGGATTTTGCCTACCGCTGCTTTTCCGAGGACATCGCACGGATGGAATCGTTTCCCAACCAGGTCTACAACTTTCACCCCGGCAGCCACACGGGGCAGGGTATCGAAACGGGCATTGTGCTGACGGCGGAGCTGCTCAACGATGTGCTTTCGCCCGATCAGAGCACGACGGTTTTAATCGAGACCATGTCCGGCGGCGGTTCGGAGATCGGAGGGCGATTCGAGCAGATCGCCGACCTGCTTTGCCGCATCAAACGGCAGGAGAAGATAGGAGTCTGCCTCGACACCTGCCATGTGTTTGCGGCTGGCTATGACGTTAAAAACGATCTCGACAGCGTGCTCACGCGGTTTGATCAGATCGTGGGGCTAACATGGCTGCGCGCGCTGCACCTCAAAAACAGCCTCTTTGACCTTGGCTTTGGCAAGGACCGCCACGCGCGCATCGGCGAAGGGTTCATCGGCCTCGACGCGATGCGACGAATTGCGCACCATCCCGCATTTGCCGGGCTTCCGATGATTCTCGAAACACCGAACGGGCCGCCGGAACACGGGGACGAAATTCGTCTGCTGCGCGCAACATGAAGCAGTACTGAAAGCGACTTTCGCAGTCGCTCCCGCGCATCAACGACGCATCCTTTCTCCAACTGGAATCCTGCCCTGTACCGATTTGATTTCGATCTTGTTGCAACTTAACATCCGTGTTATGATTGTGTTATACGGAGGTTTGCACGTATGATGAATGAACGCATTGCGAAAGTACGGGACTATATTCAGTCCCGCGGTGAAGTCAGCGTTTCTGAGCTGCAGTCCCTCTATGAGGGCTATTCTTCCATGACCATCTGGCGTGACCTCAAGCAGCTCGAAGAACAGGGCTATATTCGCCGTGTGCACGGCGGCGTGATCTCCATGCAAAGCGCCGCTCTGCAAATCGAAGGTGTATATAGCAAGCGAGCCAGAGAGAATACACGGCAAAAGATTGCCATTGCAAAGACCGCGTTGAAACTCATCCGCCCCGGGCACGCGGTCTATCTCGACGCAGGCAGCACGCTCATGTCCGTTGCCAACCATATGGGGAACGATCGCTACACCATCATCACGAGCGGCGCAAACATCGCCATCGAGCTATCCCAGCGGCACACGTGCGATGTGCTGCTCACAGGCGGACAGATCAGCGAAAACACGCTCTCCTGCTCCGGCGCGCAGGCGGAGGCGTTTATCTCCAGCATCAACATCGACCTCGCCCTCATGTCCCCTTCCGGCTTCTCGCTGCGCACCGGCTTTACCAGCGGCAGTCAGAGTGAGAGCCTATTAAAGCGCGCGGTGATTGCAAAGGCCGCAAAGGTCGTCATGCTGATGGATAACTCCAAGATCGGCCGGTCGCTGCCGTTTACGTTTGCGAGTCTAAGCGATATCGACATGCTCATCTGCGATTCTTCGCTCCCGCCGGAAGTGGAGGCGGAGCTAAAAGCGCAGGGCGTTGAAACCATCGTCGCCGAGGGTTAAGAAATGCGCCAACGAAAATCAAACAAAACATAACAGGAGCGATCTGGTTGATCGGCTCACCAACTTCATTAAAAAACGCAGTAGCTACCGCGCTATAACGCGTTGATCAGCGCGCCAACTTCATTAAAAAACATAGGAGCTACCGTGCTATAACGTGTTGATCGGCTCACCAACCTCATTAAAAAACACAGGAGCTACCGTGCTATAACGCGTTGATCGGCTCACCAACCTCATTAAAAAACACAGGAGCTACCGTGTCGAGCGGTGGCTCCTGCTTGATTTGCTCTTTTGTGCGCTCGCGTCAACTGGCGGATCGCTTGATTCTCCAGTTCTCCTGCTCCACCAGCTCGACGATGGCATCGCCGATGAAGAGCTGCCCTCTTTGCGTGAGATGCAGGCCGTCTTCGCAGATCATCTCCTTGACAAACCCGCGGTTTTCGAGGCACCGCTGCCTTAAGTCGATGAGCCGGATGGAAAATTCACGCGCAACCTTTTCCACGAGCAGCGAGTACATCTCCTGATAACGGTAGATCTGCTGCACATCGCCCAGCCAATGCATGATATGCTTTGGGTTGAGCCGGTCTCCGACTAGAAAGCGAAAATACCGCTCCGCGTCGATCGGCGGCAGCGTCATCAACACCGGACGAATGCCGCGCGAGAAAAGCCAGCGTACCATGCCGCGCATCGATTCCTGATATGCTTCCGGAGACGTAACAGGCTGATGCTGCTCCTCCGGACGCTCCGAAATCTCCGCCCAATTAAAGTTGCAGTCGTTTCCGCCAAACTCGATTACCGCAGCCTGGCAGGCGATACCGCTCTCCGTATCCCGCTCCATCATCTCCAACCCCTGCGGCGCAGTGCAGCCGAATTTTGCGCGGTTAACAATCTCGATGCCGAGCCGCCTTGCTGCAATATCCGCAGCGGTCGTTTCGCAGTAGGCGTGGCGTTTGCGCGCTTCGTTCCAAAAGATACCCTTTGCGAGCGAATCGCCCCAAATGAACACTCGTTCTGCGGCCAGCTGTTCCATGCGTTTTCTCTCTTTTCCGATTATTGACTCTAGTTTAGCAAGCGACTTTCAAGTTACGCTCAAAATCATGTGACAAAATCGTGTTCGTTTCGTCAAGCGAACTTCAACTTTCGAACACGCCGTTCATATCTGGATTGGGGGTATAACCAAACAGGCGGTTATTATGAAAAAAAGAACCGAACGCTTTCGCATCCGGCTCGCTTTGTTTCTCTTAATCTACTGCTCTACCCCAACTATTGACGGAGAGCCCTTCTTCTCTATCCAATTGATCGACTCAGTGCCGTTTTATCCCATCTGGCTCACTACCCCGACAATAAACCGGGCGCTTCAACCAGTCTGCCTGACCTCAGAACAGTTTTGTGCTTTCCAGCGGAGGAAGTGGATGAATGTGCCAGATTTCGCTGGCGTATTCGAGAATCGTACGATCCGAGCTGAATTTTGCGCTGCTGGCGACATTCATCAGGCACTTTCTGCCAAACGCGATGCGGTCGCGATAATCGCGGTTGACGTCTTCGCGTCTCTGGCAGAACGCCAGAATCTCATGCAGCACGAAATAATTGTCCGGCGTTGACCAGTCCGAGCCAAAGAGCAGCGAGCGGTGCAGGTCTGCAAACGCGCCGCTGTTGTCGTCGCTGAGCGTGCCGTCGATGAGCGAATCCACCACGCGGCGCACGCGCGGTTCATAATCGTAGATCGCCTTGGGGTTATAGCGCGGCTTGAGTTCGTTGAGCTCCTTGACACGCGCACCGAAGATATAGTTGTTCTCAAGCCCCGCCTGCTCGACGATCTCCACGTTTGCGCCGTCGAAGGTGCCAAGTGTGACCGCGCCGTTGAGCATGAGCTTCATGTTGCCCGTGCCGCTGGCTTCGGTGCCCGCTGGCGAAATCTGCTCGGAAACGTCCGCCGCGGGGATGATATGCTCAGCATAGGAGCAGTTATAGTTCTGCACGAATACCACGCGCATCTTGTCCGCCATGTCCGGGTCGGAATTGATCATCTTGCCCAGTTCATTGATATACTTGATGATGGACTTGGCGCGTATATACCCCGGCGCGGCTTTTGCGCCAAAGATGTAAGCCGTTGGCACAAAGTCCGTAATGCGGCCGTCTTTGATGCCAAGGTACGTATCGAGAATGCCAAAAGCATTGAGCAACTGGCGCTTGTACTCGTGCATGCGTTTGACCTGAACGTCGAAGATGAAATCCGGCGGCAGAAAGACCCCTTCGCGCGCTTGAATCAGGCGGCTGAGCTGCTGTTTTTTGACACGCTTGACCGCGTTGAACTGCTCGATGTCGTGATCCGAAAGATGCGCTTTGAGCTTACCGATCTTCTCCAGGTCGGAAAGATAACCCTTGCCGATGCGCACGTCGAGAAAATCGCACAACTCAGGATTGCACAGCCCCAGCCAGCGGCGCTGCGTGATGCCGTTGGTCTTATTCTGAAATTTCTCCGGATACGCGGCGTACCACTCCTTGAGCACGTCGCTTTTTAGAATCTCGGTGTGGAGCGCTGCAACGCCGTTGACATAGCGCGAGCAATAGACCGCGAGATTCGCCATATGGATGAGCTTGCCCTGAATGATGGACATGCGCGAGCAGTCAAACTTGCGCGCCATCAGCTCGCCGCAGAGTTTCGCATTAATCTGGAAGATAATTTCGAACACCTCCGGCAGCACGGATTTAAACAGGTTGACATCCCATTTTTCCAGCGCTTCCGCCATGACAGTATGGTTGGTGTAGGAGAACGTCCTTGCCGCGATGTCAAACGCGCGGTCAAAGGGAATCCCCTCCTTCATGAGCAGGCGGATGAGCTCCGGGATGCTCACGGTGGGATGCGTGTCGTTGAGCTGTATCGCCACGTGCTCGGCAAAGCTGTCGATCGGGCGGTTTTCGCGCTTAAAACGGAAGATGATGTCCTGCAGGCTCGCGCTGGAGAGGAAATACTGCTGCTTGAGGCGCAGCTTCTTTCCCGCCTCGGTCGAGTCGTTGGGATACAACACGCGGGTGATGTCCTCCACGGCGTTCTTCTCGAGCACCGCGAGCGCAT
>JAUYTF010000402.1 GCA_030695285.1 Eubacteriales bacterium
CTGTGTCCCATCTTGCCTAGTATACGCCCGTCCGGCGAGGTGATCGCCTCCACCGCCACCAGCGAGCCGTTTGGGTTATAGCGCACATCCATCGTAGGATTGCCATCATCGTCGACATACTGCGCAGCGATCTGCCCGCTCTGCGAGAGTGTTTCGAGTGTGTCCTGCGGGCAGAGAAACCGTCCCTCGCCATGCGAAACCGGCATAGAGTAAACATTACCCGCGCCCGCAAGCATCAGCCAAGGGGAGCGGTCGGAGGTTACGCGGGTGCGCACGATGCGGGACTGATGCCGCCCGATCTCGTTGAATGTCAGCGTCGGCAGCTCTTGCGCGGGCTCTATGATGCGCCCAAACGGCACGAGACCCAGCTTGATGAGCGCCTGAAACCCGTTGCAAACGCCGAGCATGAGGCCGTCCCGCGCATCGATGAGGCGCATGAGCGCATCGCTCGCCATCGGGTTTCGCAAAAACGCGGTGATAAATTTGCCAGAGCCGTCCGGCTCGTCCCCGTTGGAAAACCCGCCGGGCAAAAACAGCGCCTGCGACCGATCGAGCTTGTCCGCAAACGCACAAAGAGACTCGCGGATTGCGGCGGCAGAGGCGGTTTGCAGCACGAATACTTCTGCCTTGGCTCCCGCGCGCTCCACTGCGCGCGCGGACTCGTATTCGCAGTTTGTCCCCGGAAACACGGGAATCAGCACGCGCAGCTTGCCAAATGCGCTCGCGCGCGGTTTGGTGCGCTCTGTTGCGTGCGCCACGGGTATCTCCAGCGAAACCTGCGCCGTCTTCGTCCGCGTGGGGAACACGTCTTCAAGAGTTTCTTCATAATTAGCTTGCAGTTCCTCCAGCGAGATCTCTTCCCCGCGCCAGAGGATTGCACCTTGTTTGAGCGTTTCGCCAAGAGGCGTGCCGATGTTCTCCGTGTCGCTCAGCTCGACCACAAACGCACCAAGTCGCGACGCAAAGAGTTCTTCTCGCGTGTGTGCTTCATCAAAGCGAAAGCCAATGCCGTTGCCGAGGCACATGGTAAACACTGCCTCGGCGATTCCACCTCTACCCGGCGCATAGACCGCCCGCACGCGTTTGGATGCGATCAGGGTGTGGACTTGCTTGAGCAACGCGTTCATTGAGTTTGCCTCCGGCAGTCCGTCCGCGCGGACGTCCGGCGAGAGGAGCACGACGCGCGAGCCCACGCGCTTGAACTCCGGCGAGAGTACGGCGTCCGCGTTCCCTACCGCGAGGGCAAACGAAACCAGCGTCGGCGGCACATCCAGCGACTCAAACGAGCCGCTCATGCTGTCCTTGCCGCCAATGGCAGCCACGCCGAAGTCGAGCTGCGCCTGCAGCGCGCCGAGCAGCGCCGCCGCAGGTTTTCCCCAGCGCGAGGGCTCTTTGCCGGGCTTGCCGAAATATTCCTGAAAGCTCAGGTACCGCTCGTCCAGCGGAGCACCCGTCGCCGCGAGTTTGGCAAGCGAACTCACCACCGCGCCGTAGCCGCCCGCATAGGGCGAGGCTTCGGAAACGAGCGGATCATATCCCCACGCCATGAGCGTGCAGGCGTTGGTCTCTCCATGCGTGAGCGGCAGCTTTGCCACCATCGCCTGCGGGGGCGTGAGCTGGCGCGCGCCGCCAAACGGCATCAGCACCGAGTAAGCCCCGACCGTCGCGTCAAAGCGTTCGCTCAAGCCCCGTTTGGAGCAGTGATTCAAATCGGACATCAGCGCACGATAATGCGCGGAAAATGCGCTTTCGGCTACAACTTCTATGGAAATCTTCGGAGCTTCTACGCTGGCGCGCGCGTGCTTTTGTGCGCCGTTACTGTCGATAAAGCTTCTCTGGATGTCGACGATTCGATCGCCGCGCCAGTCCATCGTCAATCTCGGCTCGGTGGTGATGGCTGCCACCCGCGTGGCTTGCAGGTTCTCCGCCTCGGCGAGCGCGATGAATCTCGCTTCATCCTCCAACGAAACGACCACCGCCATGCGCTCCTGCGACTCGCTGATGGCGAGCTCGGTGCCATCTAAGCCTTCATATTTCACGGGTATGCGGTCGAGATCGACCGCGACGCCGTCCGCAAGCTCCCCGATGGCGACGGAAACGCCGCCCGCGCCAAAGTCGTTGCAGCGCTTGATGAGGCGGGATGCCGCAGGATTTCGAAACAGCCGCTGGAGTTTGCGCTCCTCCGGCGCGTTGCCTTTTTGCACCTCCGCGCCGCATTGAGAAAGAGAATCTGCCGAGTGCGCCTTGGAGGAGCCCGTTGCCCCGCCGCAGCCATCCCGCCCGGTCTTTCCGCCGAGCAGGAGTACGACGTCCCCCGCAAGCGGCGTTTCTCTACGCACATTTTTCGCGGGTGCCGCGCCAACCACCGCGCCGATCTCCATACGCTTGGTTAAAAATCCGTCGTGATAGATTTCGTCCACCAGCCCCGTCGCAAGTCCAATCTGATTGCCATAGGAGCTATACCCTGCCGCGGCAGTGGTGACGATCTTCCGCTGCGGTAGCCTGCCGGCCAGCGTTTCGCCAAACGGTTTCCTCGGGTCGGCGGCTCCCGTGAGGCGCATCGCCTGATAGACAAACGCGCGGCCCGAGAGCGGGTCGCGAATCGCGCCGCCGATGCAGGTGGCCGCCCCACCAAAGGGTTCGATCTCCGTCGGGTGGTTGTGTGTTTCGTTTTTAAAGAGCACGAGCCAGTCCTGCTCCTCGCCGTCCACCGTAATTCTGGTCTTTACCGTGCAGGCGTTGATCTCGGCGGAATCGTCCAGCCGCTCCAGTTTGCCCTGCTTTTTCAGCCACTTGGCTCCGATGGTCGCCATGTCCATGAGCGTAATCGGCTTTGTGATGCCGAGATTCTTACGCATCGCGAGATAGGTTTCATACGTCTCATGCGCACGCGGGTCAGAAAACTCCACCGCATCCAGCGCGGTTAAAAACGTCGTATGGCGGCAGTGATCCGACCAGTAGGTGTCGAGTAACTTGAGTTCTGTCAGCGTGGGGTCGCGCCGCTCGTGTTGAAAATAGTTCTGGCAACAGAGCAGATCATCTAAGTCCATCGCAAGCCCGAATTCCGCGATCAACCCGCCAAGCTGCGCCTCATTCATCCCGCAAAACCCGTTTAGAACGGGAATCCGATCAGGTATCTTTGCGCGCAGCGCGAGCGAACCCGGCTGATCCAGCGACGCTTCCCTTGCCTCGACGGGATTGATGATGTAGCGCTTGATGGCGGAGAGTTCCGCGTCGTTGATCGCGCCAAAGAGCAGATAGACCCGCGCGGTGCGCACTACGGGCGTGCCTATTATCGAGAGCAGCGCGATGCATTGCGCGCACGCATCCGCCCGCTGGTCAAATTGTCCGGGCAAGTATTCCACGGCGAACACCGCGCTTGCGCCAGAGGGAATTTCGTCATAGGTCAGGTCGGTCTGCGGCTCAGCAAACACCGTGTAGCGGCAAGAAGAAAAGAGGGCATTATTCACGCCCTCCACGTCGTAGCGATTGAGCAAGCGAATCCCCGTCACGCCGGAGATGCCCAGTACGCCCCGGATATCCGCAAGCGCTGCCGCGGCTTCCTGCGCGAACTGCGGCTGTTTTTCAACATAGATGCGTTCAACCATCGATTTTCTGTTCTCCCTGTTCCGCTGTGGCGATGGCGCGCGCGCCGATGTCTCTCCGATAAAACGCGCGGTCAAAGCGGATGCGTTCCGCCACCGCGTAGGCGGCATATCGCGCCGCGCGTGCATCCGCGCAAACGGCGGTCACGCCCAGCACACGCCCGCCTGCAGTCACGAGCTTGTTTTGTTCGATCCTGGTGCCCGCGTGATAGACAAACACGTTTTCCGCGCGCTCCGCGCCGTCGAGCGAAATCTCAAACCCGGTTTGATACGCGCCGGGGTATCCGCCGCTTGCCAGCACCACGCAGCAGGCGGAACCCCCGCGAAAGCGCACGGGAATCTCCGCAAGCCACCCTTCCTCGACGGCAAGCATGATCTCCAATAGATCCGTCTCCAGCAGCGGCAGCACCGCCTGTGTTTCGGGGTCGCCAAAGCGGCAGTTGTATTCGATGACCTTTGGGCCATGTTTCGTGAGCATCAACCCAAAGAAGAGGCAGCCGGAAAAAGGACGACCCTCCGCGTTCATTGCGCGCATCGTCGGCAAAAAGATCAGTTCCATGCAGGAGCGCGCAAGCTCTACCGTATAGTAAGGGTTCGGCGCGAGCGCGCCCATGCCGCCGGTGTTGAGTCCCTTGTCGCCGTCCAGCGCGCGCTTGTGATCCAGCGCGGAGATCATCGGAATCAGCGTCTCGCCATCAGTAAACGCAAGCACGCTTGCCTCGACTCCCGTGAGGAGTTCCTCCACGACCACACGGCTGCCGCTACTACCGAACACGCCCTCTTCCATCATGACGCGCACCGCTTGAAACGCTTCTTCCTGCGTGTTTGCGATGATCACGCCCTTGCCTAGCGCAGGGCCGTCGGCCTTGATCACGCAGGGGTAGTTTGCCGCAGCGAGGTAGGCATATGCCTCCGCCGCGCGATCAAACACCGCATAGTCGGCGGTCGGGATGCCGTATTTACGCATGAGGTTTTTCGCAAAGCTCTTGCTGCCCTCGATGGCGGCGGCGGCTTTGCTCGGCCCAAAGCAGCGGATGCCCGCCGCGCGGAGACGGTCGCAAACGCCCGCAATCAGCGGATCGTCGGGCCCGATTACCGCAAAGTCGATTTTGTGCTCTACCGCAAACGTGACGATGCTGTCTATATCCGTTGCCTTAATCGGCACGCACTCGGCATGCGCCTGCATCCCGCCGTTGCCCGGCAGGGCATAGATTTTATTAATACGCGGGTTTTCGCGCAGTTTTTCGAGGAAGGCGTGTTCGCGGCCTCCGCCGCCGACGATCATGACATTCATAAACTGATTTCCACCGTCTCTGTCCCTTTTCTCGCGTGCGTGATGGCGATCAATCCGATCGTCGTTTTCACAAAATCAATGATGAAACAAGCGCATGCCTGTAAAGAACATCGCCATACCGAAGCGGTCGCAAGCGGCGATGACATCCGCATCCCGCACGGAGCCGCCGGGCTGGGCGATGTACTGTACACCGCTCTCGTTGGCGCGCTCGATGTTGTCGTCAAACGGGAAAAACGCGTCGCTGCCGAGCGAAACGCGCGCGAGCGAGGCAAGATGCGCCGCGCGCTGATCCTGCGTCATCGGCACAGGTTTTTGCGAAAAATACGCTTCCCAGCCCGCTTCCCCGCAGGCCACGCCACCGCGAGAGGCGATATACTGATCAATCAAGTTGTCCCGCTCCGGTCGCTTGATCCGGGACAAAAACGGGAGAGCGAACACCTGCGCGCTTCTGCGCAGCCACCAGATATCCGCTTTCTCTCCCGCAAGCCGCGTGCAATGAATCCGGCTCTGTTGCCCCGCGCCCACGCCGATGGTCTGGCCGTTTGCCGCGAAGCAGACGGAGTTGGACTGCGTATACTTGAGCGTGATGAGCGAGAGGATCAGGTCGCGTTTTGCCGCCTCACCGATTTCTGTAATCGCGGTCACGGGGTTGCTCAATAGTGAAAAATCAATCTTCGCGGTGTTTCTCGGCTGCTCAAAGGTCACGCCGAACACCTGCTTTTTCTCCGCACCAGCCGGCGCATAGTTCGCGTCGATCCGGATCACGGCGTAGCTTCCGTTTCGCTTGGTTTTTAAGATTTCAAGCGCTTCCGGCGTATAGCCAGGGGCGATGATCCCGTCCGACACCTCGCGCTTGATGATGCGCGCGGTGGTCTCGTCGCAGATGTCGCTTAGCGCGATAAAGTCGCCAAACGAAGACATGCGGTCGGTACCCCGCGCGCGCGCATAAGCGCAGGCGATGAGCGAATCGTTGAGCCCCGCAATATCGTCAACCGCGCAGGCGATGAGATCCGTTTCACTCAGCGGAAGGCCGACCGCCGCGCCTGCGGGGCTGACGTGCTTAAACGACGTCGCCGCGGGCAAATGTAACGAATCCTTGAGTTCCTTGACGAGCTGCCAGGCGTTGAGCGCGTCTAAGAAGTTGATATACCCCGGCTGACCGTTGAGTACCTCGATGGGCAATTCACCCTCTTGCGCGTAGATACGCGCGGGTTTCTGATGCGGGTTGCAGCCGTATTTTAACGTGAGTTCCTTCATGCCGGTTCTCCTTTGGTCGCGTATTGCGCATATTGATTGAAGATTCTGTCTTCGTATTGGCTGGTCGTTAAGTCGGTGTATCGCACATAGAGCGAAACTTTGTTCTCCGGATTCAGCGCGCCCCAAAGCCCCTGCGCAAACGCGGCGAAATCGTTCAAAATCGCCACCGCGACAGGCTCGCCGGAAAAGCTCGGCAACACCGCGCCGTCCGTTTGATACGTATGGATGAAATGCCCTGCACCCGCGAGCGGCTCCACATCAAACGTCTGACGCAGAGTGGTTTTGCCCACCTCGTCTCCCGCCTTTAAGATTGAAAGCTTGTAGGAGAATCCATCCGAAAAATCAAGCATGCCGCTGATGCGCGGGGTGAAATGCGGCGCGTCCGGCTCAAACGTCCGTGTCCGGAGCGCGGTTTCAAACGTGCCGCCGTTTGCCAGCGCCGCGCAGATGGTATCCGTCTGGTCGCCGTTGGTGACGACGACGGCACTACGAAGCTTGCGCAGAGGCGTGTATAAAATCAGGCTGGTGTCGGCGGTCTTGCCGCCGTCCAGCATGTGGATACCGATATCATCTCCGTTTTTCACGAACGCGCGGCTACGGCTGCCCGCGCTGCGCCCCATGATGAAATACGCGAGCGCGGCCTTCTTGCCGTCCGGCGTGAGGCCCAGCACGATGCCGCGCCCGGGGTAGGGGTTGTTTTTTAGTAATTCAAACAAGTTCTGCTGTCTCATGCTCGCTCCTGATTTCTCTTGCGCGATCAGATCTGCGCAAAGTTGCTCCACCGCGCGCGGCAGCAGAATCCACTCCGCCTGCTCCATCACGCGGCGCTGCAGCGTCTTTGACGTGTCGCTTTGAAACACCGGCACGCTCTGCTGTAATATTATCCGCCCGCCGTCGGGCACCTCGTTGACCATATGAACCGTCGCGCCCGTTTCGCTTTCACCCGCCGCCAGCACCGCCTCGTGCACCTTGATGCCGTAAAAGCCTTTTCCGCAATAAGCGGGGATCAGCGAAGGATGCACGTTGACGATGCGCTCGGGATAACGGGTAACAAACGCGGCGGAGAGGATGTGCATGAATCCCGCGAGTACGATCAGGTCGATCTGATGTGCCACGAGCACGGCAAGCAGCCGCTCCTCAAACGCCGTCTGCGAAGAAAACGCCGCGCGATCCACCGTCTCGGTCTCAATCTGCGCCGTCTTCGCCCGCTCAAGCGCAAACGCGCCGGATTTGCTCGCGATGACGAGCGCGATCTCTCCGCTGCTCAGCCGAGAGCAGGACTGCGCGTCGATGAGCGATTGCAGATTGGTTCCGCCGCCGGAGACGAGCACCGCGATGCGAGGCTTTAGCATAGCGTCACGCCCGCGTCGCCGGAAACGACCTCGCCGATGGCGTATGCGGTGACGCCCGATGCGTTTAAGAGCGCAAGCGCTTTGTCCGCCGCATCCGCTGTCAGGGTAATCGTCATGCCCACACCCATGTTGAAGGTGTTGAACATGTGCCGTTCGTCCAACTCGCCCAGCGATTGCAAGAGCCGAAAAATCGGCAGCACACGCACGCGCGCGCGCTCGATGCGCGCGGTCAGCCCTTTTGGGATGCTGCGCGGAATATTCTCGTAAAACCCGCCGCCCGTGATGTGCGAGATGGAATGCACCTCGACCTGCTCTATGAGCGACAGCACAGGCTTGACGTAGAGATTCGTCGGCGTGAGCAGCTCTTCGCCGAGGGTTTTGCCCAGCTCCGGCAGAAACTCATCGAGTGTGACCTTCTCCATCGGGATCAGCTTTCGCACCAGCGAAAAACCGTTGGAGTGCACGCCGGAGGACGCGAGCGCGATGATGGCATCGCCCGCACGCACGCGCGAGTTGTCGATCAAGTTTGTTTTGTCTACGATACCGACGCAGAAGCCCGCGAGATCATATTCCCCAATCGGGTAAAACCCCGGCATCTCGGCGGTTTCCCCGCCGATGAGTGCGCAGCCCGCCTGTTTGCAGCCTGTTGCAACACCTTTGACGATAGCGGCCGCTACATCCGGCACGAGCTTTCCCGTTGCGATATAGTCGAGAAAAAAGAGCGGTTTCGCGCCGTGGCAAACAACGTCGTTGGCGCACATCGCCACGCAGTCGATCCCCACGGTGTCGTGAATTTCGAGCGCAAACGCCGCCTTGAGCTTGGTGCCGACCCCGTCCGTGCCAGAGACGAGCACCTGCTCGCCCAGCGCATACATGCCGCCGAACGAGCCGAGCGATTGCAGCACATTCTCGTCAAATGTCGCCTCGGCATACGCCTTCATGCGGCGCACTGCCTCGTAGCCTGCCTCAACGCTCACACCCGCTTCCTGATAAGTCACCGGCATAGCTGCTCCCCCTTAACGATCCAATACGTTCCTGCCGCCGCGCTTGATCAGCGCGGAAGCATCTTCCGAATATTTGCCTTCCCTCATCGATCCAGGATGTTCTTGCCGCCGCGCTTGATCAGCGCGAAAGCATCTTCCGGGTATTTGCCTTCCCTCATCGATCCAGGATGTTCTTGCCGCCGCGTTTGATCAGCGCGGAAACATCTTCCGGGTATTTGCCGTTAAAACAGCCCGCGCAGAAATTGCACGCTGCGCACTCCACGGTCTTGTGTAAATCTTCAATGCTCAGATAGCTCAGCGAATCCGCGCCGATGAAGCGTCGGATCTCCTCGACGGAGTGATTCGCGCCAATGAGCTGCTCATAGGAAGACGTATCGATGCCAAAGCAGCAGGGGTGCATGACCGGCGGCGAGCTGATGCGCAGATGCACCTCTTTTGCGCCCGCGGTCTTGAGCATCTCGACGATGTATTTGCTCGTCGTGCCCCGCACGATGGAGTCGTCCACTAGCAGCACGCGCTTGCCGCGCACGTTTCGCTTGAACGCGCTGAACTTGAGGGAGACGTCCATCTCCCGCCGATCCTGCGATGGCTCGATAAACGTGCGGCCCATGTAGCGGTTTTTCGAGAGCGCGTTGATGAACGGAAGGTTTGCCTGCCGCGCATAGCCCATCGCGGCGGGCAGGGAGGAATCCGGCACGGCAGAGACCACATCCACATCCGCGGGCGACGAGATAGCGAGCAGTTCCCCCGCGCGCTCCCGCGCTTTGTGCACGGAGATGCCGTCAATGTCGGAATCCGGACGGGCGAAATAGACATACTCGAAGATGCACAGCGCCGTATCCGCCGCGTGTATGGCCTGATGCGATTTTAATCCCGCATGATTGACCACGATGATCTCGCCGGGGCGCACATCGCGGATGAACTCCGCGCCGATGGTGTCAAACGCGCAGGACTCCGAGGCAAACACATATGCCCCGTTGAGGCTGCCCAGCGCGAGTGGACGCATGCCCTTTGGGTCGCGCACACCGATGAGCGAATCCCGCGTCATGAGCACGAGCGCATAACTGCCCTTGAGCCGCTCCATCGCCTGCGCAATCCCCTCGCCGAGCCCTGATTTGCTGTTTTTTGCGATGAGGGCGGCGATGATCTCCGAGTCGATGGTTGTTTGAAAAGCTGCACCGTCTCCCTCCAGCTCCGCGCGGATCTCTTTTGCGTTGATGATATTGCCGTTGTGCGCCAGTGCGAGAGGCCCTAGCAGAGAATCCACCACGAGCGGCTGCGCGTTGACGAGCGAGCTGTCGCCCATGGTCGAATAGCGCACGTGGCCGATGGCGAGGTTGCTGCCCTTGAGCGATGCAAGTCCATCACAAAAGCGCCCGCTAACAAGCCCCATCGCCTTGTGGCAGTCGATCTTGCCCCTGCGCGAAATCGCAATCCCCGCGCTCTCCTGCCCGCGATGTTGCAACGAAAACAGGCCGTAGTAAGCCGCCTCCGCCGCGTCCAGCCCACTGCCGTTGCAATAGATGCCAAATACGCCGCATTCTTCGTGCATGCAGTCGTCGTCCGGCTTGAGACGTTCATATGCCGCGGGCAGGCGCAAAGGAAAGTGCATGTTATTCTCCCATCAACCTACTGATGATTTCATGGTATGCTTCCTCCACCTCGCCGAGGTCGCTGCGGAAGCGGTCTTTGTCCAGCTTCTTGCCCGTAGCCTTGTCCCAGAAACGGCAGGTGTCGGGCGAAATCTCGTCGGCGAGGATCACTTTTCCGTCAAAGCGGCCAAACTCCAGCTTGAAGTCGATGAGTTCGATGCCAAAGCCGTCCAGATACGATTTCAAGATGTCGTTGATGCGGAAGGAATACATCTTCACCCATTCCATCTCCGCGTCGGTCGCGAAATCGAGCGCGCGGATATAGTAGGAGTTGATGAAGGGGTCTCCCAGCTCGTCGTTTTTGTAGCTGTATTCCAGAATCGGGCAGGCGAGGGTTGTCCCCTCCGCAACGCCCATGCGCTTTGTGAAGCTGCCTGCGGCGCGATTGCGCACGATGACCTCGACGGGCAGAATCTCGACGCGCTTCACGGCGGTTTCGCGGTCGGACAACTGCTCGACATAATGCGTGGGGATTCCTTCTTTCTCCAGCATGCGGAAGAAGTGGTTGGAAACCTTGTTGTTGACCACGCCTTTTCCGGCAATGGTACCTTTTTTCAGGCCGTTAAATGCCGTCGCGTCGTCCTTGTAGTCCACAATGACGAGCTTGGGATCATCGGTCGCGTAGACCTTCTTCGCCTTGCCTTCGTAAATCTGCTCCAACTTTTTCATACAAATACCATCTCCTTTATCATAGCTACTGTCTATTCCAAACTCATATCAACCCGATCCCGTCAGGATCAGAGCTGGTCGATTTCCTAAGCTTGTTACCAGCCCTGACCCTGACGAATCAGAGCTGTTCCAATTCCTTCTGCAGCGCCGCGTCCGCCTCGGCGGACTGCTCCGCGAGCTTTTGCACATATTGTTTTAGCTTCTGTTGTAAAGCTTCGTCCGACAGCGCGAGGATGCGCACCGCAAGCAGTGCCGCGTTGATTGCTCCGTCGATCGCGACGCAAGCCACCGGCACGCCCTTCGGCATCTGCGCGGTGCTCAGCAGCGCGTCGAGTCCGCCGAGATCCTTTCCGGAAACTGGCACGCCAATGACGGGCAGGAGCGAATGCGCTGCCATCGCCCCGGCGAGATGCGCGGCCTTGCCCGCGAGCGCGATGATCGCGCCATATCCTTCCGCCTCCGCGCTTTTCGCAAACGCGGCTGCCTCCTCCGGCGTGCGGTGCGCGGAGAGCACGCGCGCGGCAGCCGGAATATCGAACGAGTCAAGGGTTTTCAGCGCGTCTTTCGCCAACGGTAGATCGGAAGCACTCCCCATCACAACAGCAACTTTTCTCACGAAACAATCCTCCTAACGTCAAACAAAACCGCAAAACAGAAAAAACCTGTCTGTTTGCGGAATTTTTAAAACTTCATTCTCAGCATCGTGTGCTGAATCACGCCGCCGATGTAGTATTGCGGCGAATACAGCATGGGCATGCCTTCTTTGTCGTAGTCCAGTTCATCCAGATATAACAGCGGCGTTCCTTCCGGCACACAAAACGTCCTTGCAAGCGCTTCATCCGCAACGGCGGGGCGCACTTCGGTGAGGTCCATGTGCGGCTCCAAACCGCAAAACTGCTTCAGAAACGAAAAGATCGGCTTTTGCAGATCCTCGGCGAAAAACTCTTTCTTCTTGATCAGAGAAGCGGGGATATAATCTTCGCAATAGATCGCGGGCTTGCCGTCCGCGCCGATGAGGCGCACGGCCTTGAGAACTGTATCATTCGGCGAAATTGCCAGGTGTTGCGCAGCGATTTCTCCCGCAGGAACGAGCTCGTGGCTGGAAGACAACAAGCTCGGTTCGTGTCCGGACTTTGATATCATCTCCATGAACTCGATCTCCATGTCCATCCGCACCGAAACGGCGAGCACGTGACGGTTGATCACGGTACCGACGCCCTGATGCCGGCTGATGAACCCTTCGCGCTCGAGCTGGGCGAGGCTGTCCCGCAGTTGCGTCCGGCTGATGCTCAGGCGCTCTGCGAGCACGCCTTCCGGCGGAAGCTTGCCCGAGTAGCGATAGGCACCCTCCTTCATTTCGCGCAGCAGCCTGCTGCGTACTGACTGTATCTGCATCTGCTCACTCATGCGCGCGTCCTCCCCGTTTGCTCTTTCCGCCGTTTCGCTGGCGTTAGTCCGACTTATTGGTACTACCAATTCGTAGTACCAACAGAGTAGACTTTAGCACAGCAGCGCGCTTTTGTAAAGATCACAATGCAAGAAAGATGCATATAATTACAGTATTCTTCTTATATCAATGTGCGCGTTTCAAAAATGCTTTGCCTTGCTTCCAATCGAGAAAAGGACTGTCCGAAAAATCCTCAGACAGCCCTTTCAAATTTCGAATGGTTGGTGGGCGGATGCTATGTTACCAGTCTAACCATACCATCCGCCCGCATCTGAAGCACCATCCGCCAGGGCATCCCAGTCCAAATCGCCGGGTTTGAGGGTGTATCCATCCAATCCCACTATTTTTAACACTCGACTCGTTTCCCCTGTGTTAAGAGTGCCCAATTAAAAAACGCGACATGCGGCGTGCCACATTCTTTCACAATGATCTCCCTTGACAATTCGCTAACAGAGTGTATAGTTAACACTGTTACTAATTATTCGAATTGAGGTGTTTTCGATGGACTTTACCGAACTTGCTCGCGAGTACATGGAAGTGCTTTTTAAGATGCGAAAACGCAAAAATGACAAGAAGATCAACGACTCTATGCACGGGGAGCAGTTTGTGCTGACCTATGTTTCCAAACACGGCGGCAGCGTGATTCCAAGTGAAATCAGCAACGAGATGGGCATCAGCACCGCGCGCATCGCAGCGGCGCTCAACAACCTCGAGAACAAAGGCCTCGTTACGCGCCGCATTGACGAGCGGGACCGCAGACGCATTCTTGTGGAGCTGACTGCAGCCGGCAGAGCGCA
>JAUYTF010000405.1 GCA_030695285.1 Eubacteriales bacterium
AGAATGTCACGGCTCTCGGTCAGCTTCCTTGCATCGCATCCGCGCACACAATCGCCGCAGCCAACGCAGAGCGCGGGGTCGATTGTGACTTCGCCGTCTTTCACAAACAGCGCGTCAAAATAACACCGCGCGCGGCACGGCTCCAGCTGAGCGCCTTTACAGTTGCACGCATCGGTACGGATGATGACGGAGTGCTTCTCAGGGCTTAGCAGGCAGGAGAGATGATGCGGGTCATAACCTTGCTTGCGGACAAGATCGAGTTCTTCGGCCATATTGCCTGCAACGCTACTTTTGAGCAGACGGTTATAGAGTTCTTCAAAGGTCATACGATCACCTCAAATCTGGCTTTATCTTATCACGGGTTTCGATTTGGTTCAAGAAAGCGCATGCAGGGCTATGTTTATTCTGAAAAACAACACGATTCATTTTTTCAGAAAAATCATTGTAATACTCTTGACAACACGCACGATCGCGTCTATACTGTGCATGCTGTATATGAACAGTAGGTGAGGAAGTGATCGATTGAACATCATCATCAGCAACGCGAGCAATTTGCCGATCTACGAGCAGATCTATGCGCAGATGAAGAATGCAATCCTGCTGGGCGATTTGTCCGAAGGGGATCTATTGCCTTCAATCCGGCAACTTGCGAAAGATTTGCGCATCAGCGTGATCACGACAAAGCGCGCCTACGACGAGCTAGAGCGGGACGGCTTTCTCTACACCGTCGCAGGTAAAGGCTGCTATGTCGCTGCCAAAAATACGGGCATTATCCGCGAAGGACGGCTCAAGGACATCGAAGAACACATGCGCGAGATTCTGCGTCTGGCGCCCGTCTGTGAACTCACGGGCGAAGACCTGATCGAGCAGTTTCGCGTGATCATACAGGAGGAGTATCAGAAATGAATGCGATTGAACTAAATAGCGTGACAAAACGTTATGACGGCTTTCAGTTGGACAAAGTCAGCTTCACGCTGCCACGCGGCGCGATTCTCGGCCTCGTCGGCGAAAACGGCGCTGGCAAGAGCACGACCATCAAGCTCATTATGAACGCAATCCGGCGCGATGGCGGCGCCATCCGCGTGCTTGGCGAGGATAACACGTCCGAGGCGTTTCGCGCGGTCAAAGAAGACATCGGAATCGTGTTGGATGAGGCATATTTTCCGGAGGTGCTGAACGCCGTGCAAGTCGGCGCGGTGATGAAGCAGACTTATCGCAGGTGGGATAACAACGTATATCAAAACCATCTCAAGCTGCTCGATATCCCACAGAAGAAAGTGTTTCGCGAGTTTTCGCGCGGCATGAAGATGAAGCTCGCGCTCGCCGTTGCGCTTTCTCATCAGCCAAAGCTGCTGATTCTCGATGAAGCAACCAGCGGCCTCGATCCCATGGTACGGGACGAAATTCTCACGCTCTTCAACAATTTCACGCGGAATGAGGAGCATTCAATCCTGCTATCCTCGCACATCGTGAGCGATCTTGAGAAGGTCTGTGACTATATCGCCTTTCTGCACGAGGGGAAGCTCGTGCTCTGCGAGGAAAAAGATCGTTTGCTTGAGGAATACGCGATCGTCAAGACATCACAGTCCGTGCTGGATCAACTGTCCGCGGATACGATCATAAGCACAAAGTCCGGCCCGTATGGCGTAGAGGCACTGGTGAAAAGAGAGCGCGCGCCGCATGGCATGCAGACCGAGTTTACAACGCTTGAAACGATTATTCTGTTTCTCGCAAAAGGAGGAGACCGCGCATGAAAGGCCTTCTGTTAAAAGACTTTTATACGCTCTTGAAGCAATTGAAGCTGTATCTAGTGTTTATCATCATCCTGTCGGTGATTCCAAGCATGAACCTGACCAGCATCGGGATCGTCTACGCGGCTATGCTGCCGATTACGGTCATCGCGTTTGACGAGCGCAGCAAATGGGATCAACTCGCCGTGATGATGCCCTATACACGTAGCGATTTGGTGTTTAGTAAGTTTCTGGTCGGTTATATCGGCGTCGCGGTTACCTGTTTCATCGCTCTGGGGATTCAGACGGTGATAGGCGCGATCACGGGACAAGGATTCACCACCGAGCAGGTGCTCGCCGTGATTTTGACATCATTTGCCGGATTGATTCTACTAGCGATCAACCTGCCGTTTATGTTCTGGCTTGGTGTAGAGCGTGGGAGAATCGTGTTTATGGTGTTGATCGCGGGGACCATATTCCTCGGTATGATGAGCGCGGACAGCGCAAAGCAGATCATTGAGCAGAACACGATTACGCCTTGGATACTTCTCTTGATCAGCGCGGCATCTGCCGCCATTATCAACGTGGCTTCGGTATTGATATCCTACCGGGTCTACCAAAAGAAGTCTGTTTAGTCTGATCTGAAGCAGAATTAAGAGTAATCTTATTGTGGATAATGAAAATCGCCCGGCAGTTTTGCCGGGCGATTTCACTGGGGATAGGGGTTGAGGTTTGGGGTTGGGGAAGCCTATTCGTAATCTTCGTCCTGCAGGGCGTCGTAGCCTTCTTCGCCAGTGCGCACTTTGATGACGTTTTCTACATTATAAATGAAGATCTTGCCATCGCCATAGCTGCCGGTGTAGAGCGCTTCTTTGACAGCTTTGACCAGCTGATCGACGGGTATTTTCGTAATGACGACATCGACCTGCACCTTGGGTAGAAGCTTTGTTTCCACTTCGACGCCGCGGTATTTTTGCGTATGGCCTTTCTGCATACCGTAGCCGAGCACATTGGTGACCGTGATGCCTGTGATGCCGATCTCATCGAGCGCTTTCTGCAAGCCTGCAAATTTACTCTGGTTTGTCACGATGGTTACCTTCGTAAACTTCGCGTCGGGATGAGAGACATCTTTGACCGGAATTGCGACTTCCGGCGGAACGGAAACCGTCGATCTGGGGGGCATTCCAGCGCCGATGTCGAGGGCAGGCACTGTGATCATGAAGTCCGCATAGCTGCTGGCAAGACCGTGTTCCTGCAGATCAAGACCCTGAATCTCTTCTTCAGCAGAAACACGAAGCCCATTGACTTTTTTAATGATGAAGAATACGACAGTCATGGTTACGATCGTCCAGAGCGCGATGGCTCCGACACCAATTGCCTGCGTGCCGAGTTGCGCCGCCCCGCCGCCATAGAAGAGTCCCTTGGCGCTCATACCCGGGGCTGTGTCGGTTGCAAACAAGCCAACCGCGAGTGTGCCCCAAAGACCGTTCACGCCGTGGACTGCAACTGCGCCGACCGGATCGTCAATGTGCAACTTGAGATCGATCACCTCTACGGCGAGCACAACGAGGATGCCGGCCACTGCGCCGATGATAGTTGCGCCGAGTGCGTCAACATTCGCGCAACCGGCTGTGATGGCAACGAGGCCTGCCAGCGCGCCGTTGAGAGACATGGAAACATCAGGTTTTCCGTTCTTGACCCATGTAAAGATCATTGTCACAACGGTTGCAACGCCGGGTGCGACCGTGGTGGTGAGGAATATCGAGCCGAGCTGCGCAACGCTGAGCGCGGCTGCGCCGTTGAAGCCATACCAGCCAAACCAGAGGATGAATACACCGAGCGCACCGAGAGTGATGGAGTGGCCGGGGATCGCGCGGGATGATTTCTTGCCGGTTTTCGCATCCTTCACATACTTGCCGATGCGCGGTCCGAGGATGGCGGCGCCGATGAACGCAGTGATACCGCCGACCATGTGGATGGCAGAGGAGCCGGCAAAATCGATATAGCCCATGTTAAAGAGCCAGCCTTGGGGATTCCAGATCCAGCCAGCTTCAATGGGGTAAATCGCGAGGCTGATGACTGCGCTG
>JAUYTF010000410.1 GCA_030695285.1 Eubacteriales bacterium
AAGCCGCGCTACCTCATGGGCGTTGGCAGCCCGGACTGCCTGCTCGAAGGCGTGCTGCGCGGCATCGATATGTTTGACTGCGTACTGCAAACGCGCGCCGGACGCAACGGTATGGCGCTCACGCGCCGCGGGCGCATGACACTAAAAAACGCGAAATATGCGCACGACCATACCCCCTTGGAAGAAGGATGCGACTGCTACTGCTGCCAGAATTTCACACGTGCGTATATCCGCCATCTCGTAAAAGAAAAAGAGATTCTCGGCGCGCAGCTCTTGACCATGCACAACCTGCGCTTCTCCCTGCGGCTGATGGAGGACGTCCGCCGCGCGATTCAGGAGGACAGATTCGGCGACTTCGCGCGCGAGCTGCTGGAGCAGGGGATTTACGACTGACTGGCGCGAAACATGATAGAATGAAATCAGGCTTAATCAAAAGAGGTATTTTTTGAAAACTTTCGTCTGCACAACCGAACAGGAGACACAATCGCTTGGGCGGCGGCTCGTCCGCTCGCTGCCGGTGCCGTCTTTTGTTGCGCTCTTTGGCGACCTTGGCGCGGGCAAGACCGCGCTGGTGCGCGGCATGGGCGCTCTGGTCGGGTCGGATGAGGTGCGCTCGCCTACGTTTACCATCGTGCATGAATATGAAACGAATCCGCAGCTGATTCATTTTGACGCATACCGTCTCACCGACGCGGAGGAGCTTTTTGCCATCGGGTTTGAGGATTACCTTGCGCAGGACGCGATCCTCGTGCTGGAGTGGGCAGAGCGCGTGCAGGAGGCGCTGCCACGGGAGCGGCTGGAAATTCGCCTCTTTGGTAGCGGAGACGATCCGCGCACGCTGGAACTCCACGCGATTGGAGCGCGCTATGAAAGCGTGGTGAACGCGCTATGATGATGCTCGCTATCGATAGCACCGCTGCCATCGCCACCGGCGCGCTGTTTCGCGACGGCTTGCTCATCACGGAGCGCGAAGCGGACGCAAGCAAAAAGCATGCGGAGACGCTGCTGCCGCTGATCGACGATTTGTTGGAAGAAAACGGCTTAACCATCGAGAACATGGATCTCTTCGCGGTCGATATCGGACCCGGCTCGTTCACAGGCGTGCGCATCGGTGTGAGTCTCGTCAACGCGCTTGCGTTCGCTTCGGGAAAGATGATCGTCCCCGTCGACTCGCTCGAAACGCTCTCTCGCACGGCTGGAAAGACGGAGAATCCCGTTTGCGCCATGATTGACGCGAGAAACGGCAACGCCTACGCCGCGCTGTATCAGGCGGGAAAGACGCTGATGGAACCCGGCGCGGTCGTGATCGAATCGTTTCTTGCCGGTCTGCCGCAGGATACGGTGTTGGTTGGAGATGTGAAGACCGAGACAAAGACATACCCGCGTGCACGGTTTGCGGGGCTATGCGCACTGGCGCATCTGGAGCGCGCAAAAGAAGAAGTCGAGCCGGTCTACCTGCGCGTATCGCAGGCGGAGCGTCTGAAGCAGGAATCCAACAAACAAGCGTAAAGAATTTGCTAAAAGAGATACTGCTGAATGTGTGCGTGGCTGAGCCAATTTTCCATAATGGAGGCGTAACGATGGCGCTGGAAGTGATTCGCCCGATGGAGCGCGCGGATGTGAACCGCGTGTACGAGATCGAATGTTTGTGTTTTCGCTCTCCGTGGTCCAAGCTTGCGATCGCGGGGGAACTGAGAAACGACGTTGCGTACTATCTTGTGATGGAGGCGGACGGAATCATCTGCGGCTACGGCGGCATGTGGCTCTTGTTTGAGGAGGCGCACGTGACCAACGTCGCCATCATGCCCGACTATCGCAAAGCGGGGCGGGGCAGGCGGTTGATGCTCGCCATGATGCGCGATGCGGCCAAGCGTGGCGGTGAGCGGATGACGCTGGAGGTGCGCGAAAGCAACACGGCAGCTCAGCATCTCTATGCGGGGCTTGATTTTGAACAAAACGGCTTTCGCCCCGGATATTATTCTGACACGGGCGAGGGCGCGATGATCTTCTGGAACAACGACATACAACAAACACTGGACAGGGAGAACAACAACACATGAAACCGTATGAACAATGGCAGCAAATGGTGGAGTCGGAGCGCCAGCAGCCCGAGCACGAGACCTTCTGGAACGCCTACTTTGAAAAAGAGACCGAGGCCTACCGCGAGATATTAACCGAGAACACGGGTAAGCTCAGTGGCACGCACGCGGAGTTGTCCGATCGCTTCAGCATGAGCGTTGCGGAGTTTGCAGGCTTCATCGATGGCATCAACACGAGCCTCAAGAAGGAGGTCAAGCTCGACAAGCTCGGCGTGGATACGCCTCTCAAACTCGACATCGATTTTGAAAAGCTCTACTTTAATATGCACAAGGCCAAGGCAAACTGGCTCTATACGCTCAAGGAGTGGGAGCCCATCCTGAGCGAAGAAAAGCGCAAGGATATCGCCAAGGAGTACCGCGCGAGCAATATTTTTGTGCGCGAAGCAAAGGTCGGCAGAAACGATCCATGCTCTTGCGGCAGTGGGAAAAAGCACAAGGTCTGCTGCGGCAAAAACGCATAAACGCAGGCGTATTCAGCGCGAGACGGGCGGCGCGAAGGCGAAAAACGAGCGTGAATACTTAATATGAATGACTGCCACGCGTAGCATCTGCACGCAAACTTTGAGAACAGGACGGTCGAAAATGAGATCAATCTTTTTGTCATTTTCGGTTGACATAACGCCACCTCGCCGCTATAATTAATCTTCGGAACTTGCTTCCTGCGCCTGTAGCTCAGCAGGATAGAGCAACGGCCTTCTAAGCCGTAGGTCCCGGGTTCGAATCCCTGCAGGCGCGCCAAGCTGCACGACACCCCGGCGCGTAAAAAGCCAGGGTGTCGGGCAAGTTTCGTCAGGGAAAGAGCCGCAAACGGGCGGCGTTTCCGGTATGGTGGGTATAGCTCAGTTGGTTAG
>JAUYTF010000414.1 GCA_030695285.1 Eubacteriales bacterium
AAGCGACGGTGACGCATGTGCTCAACATGGTGGTCAGCAAACTCACGAGTGCGGATATTCAGTCCACCATCACGCCGGACGAGGGGCGCAACGTACCCTGGCACATCTTCAACATCGAAGCTTGCGACACCGCCAAGCAAACGCTGGTCGGGCTCGACGGCCTGATGGACATGGTGGAGCTGAAGAAAGACGGTTATCTGGAAGAGAAATCGCGTGAGCTGACGGAGCGCGCCGTTCTGTTTTTGGAAGAGATGATCGAACGCGGCGGCTATTTCGCGGCGGTCGAGAGCGGCATGTTTGTCGACAGCGGGCTCTTTCCGGCGCGAAACGGCGACGGCATCGCGCGAAAGCTCAGCGGCGGCATCGGCGCGGGCACTGTCTTCAAGCGCGAGCCGGACTATATGGCGCCCGTCACAGCGCACTACGGCAGAAACAACGTCGCGCAATATGGCAAAGATCCGGCAAACCCCGCCGTGCTCATCGGCGGTTGCACGCTCGAAGCGCCGGAGAAGATCGTCTACATCGACGAACTCGACGAGGATGACAACGTCTATCTGCGCATGGATGCGGTGAAAGAGTTCGCCCAACCGAACGCGGAGAAGATTCGTCCGGAGATGGAGTGGCTCGCGGACGGAACCGTGCTGCTCACACTCTGTTTCCCCGCCGGCAAGAAGATTGCCGAGGCCGCCGCCATAGAATGCGCAAAACGGATGAACCTCAAGGACATCGCGGTGATCTCGCGAGAGGTGCTGCACCGGGCAGAAGGCACGCGCATTGAGCTCAAAGGCAAGGTCGATTTTGACATCGATTTCGCCTCGCTTGTGATTCCACCCGAACCTGACGTGCTGAGCGAAGACGAGCTGCGCGCGGCGATTGAAGAGAAACCCATGCGCATTGTCTGCGGCACCATCGGCGAGGACGAGCATTCGGTGGGCTTACGGGAAATCATCGACATCAAGCACGGCGGCATCGAGAAATACGGCATCGAGGTGCACTATCTTGGTACTTCCGTCCAGCCGGAAAAACTCGTGGGCGCTGCCATCGAGCTCAACGCTGACGCGATGCTCGCCTCCATGATCATCTCCCATGACAACATTCACTATAAGAATATTGCCCGTATACACCGCATTGCCCAAGAGATGGGTGTGCGTGACGAGCTACTGTTTGTCGCGGGCGGCACGCAGGTTGAGAGCGACAAAGCAAAGCAAGCCGGTGCTAACGCGGGATTTGGCAGAGGCACGCACGGCAATCATGTCGCGACGTTTTTGGTCAAAGAGCGGGATCGCCGCGAGAAAGAATAGCATGTTTGCAGACGTACTCATCGCCGAGATCGGCTCCACCACCACGCTGGTCAGCGCGTTTGCCCTTGGCGATGCGCCGCATCTGCTTGGGCAGGGGCAGGCGGCGACGACTGTTTTGGAAGGCGACGTGCGCACGGGGCTCAATCGCGCCATTGACGCGCTGAAAGCAAACCTCGGCACGCACGAACTCGAACATGGCGAACTATTGGCCTCGTCCAGCGCAGCTGGGGGATTAAAGATGTGCGTCCACGGGCTGGTCTACGACATGACGGTCAGCGCGGCGCGCGCGGCGGCGCTCGGCGCGGGCGCAATCGTACGCCAGACCACGGCGGGCAGGCTCACAGAAGCCGACCTTGCGGAACAGCGCACGATCCGCCCAAACTTAATTTTACTCGCGGGCGGAACGGACGGCGGAGAGCGCGAAACCGCACTCTATAACGCAAAACGCATTGCAAAAGAAGGCACGGGTGCGCCCGTTCTCTACGCAGGAAACGCGCAGAACCAGAGCGCAATTCGGACTATCTTCGAGCAGGCAGGTGTTGTCTGCTATGTAGCGGAGAATGTTTATCCGCGATTGGACGCACTGAATATCGAGTCCACGCGAAAAGTCATCCATGCGGCGTTTGAGAAACACATCGTCTCAGCCCCGGGAATGGAGCACATCCGCGATCTGGTCACAGGCGCGATTCTGCCCACGCCCGGCGCGGTGATGGAAGCCGCCATGTTGCTCTATGAAGAGGTTGGCGATCTCTGCGTGCTCGACATCGGAGGCGCGACAACGGACGTGCACTCGGTTACGCAGGGATCGGACGAGATTGCGCAGCTACTCACCGCGCCGGAACCCTTCAATAAGCGTACGGTCGAGGGCGATCTTGGGTTGTTCGTCAACGCGCATCACCTGGTGGAGCAAATCGGCGAAGCGAAGCTCTCGCGCGAGCTGGGGCTGGATATTCCCGCTGTGATGCGGGACTACCGCGCGATTCCCGTTTCACCGGAACAAGTCGCGCTGACTTCGCGGCTCTGTCTGGAGGCGGGCTTGACCGCAATCTCCCGCCATGCGGGGAGGCTGAGGCACTACTACACCCCGCAAGGGCGCGCGAGCGCAGCCGAGGGGAAGGATCTCACTCTAATCAAGACCATCATCGGCACTGGCGGCGCGCTGACGCGGTTGCCGGAGCGGGAGCATATACTCCGCAAGCTAGCGGACTGCAACGCGGGCGGAACGATGCTCTACCCCAAACCAGGGAGCATGCGGTTGGCGTTTGACGAAAGTTACATCATGGCGTCGCTCGGCGTGCTGGCAAAGACAAACCCGAAAGCGGCGAAAACATTACTAAAATCAACATTGCGATTTGCTTAGGCAAATAATAAAAGTTTCTTATATCAGGCTACTCGATTGCGATTTGCATAATCCAAATTGACGAGGTTTCTTATGGCAATCTACCCGCGCATTACGGCGGACTTAACGAAAATCAAACACAATATTGATACGCTCTGCGCGCTGTGTTCGGAGAACGGCGTGTCTATCGCCGCGGTGGCAAAGGTGGTCTGTGCAGATGAACGCATTGTCCGCGTGCTCGAGAACAGTGCGGCTACCATGCTGGGCGACGCGCGGACGGAGAACCTCGCGCGGCTGATCACGAACAAGCCCAAGCTCCTTTTGCGTGCACCAGCTCCCGAGGAGGCAGACGAAACGGTGGAACTCGCCGACATCAGCCTTGTTTCGGAGATAGCGACCATTCGCGCGCTGGGAAAAGCCGCGCGCGCGGCGAAACGGACGCACCAGATCATTCTGATGATCGACCTGGGCGATCTGCGCGAAGGGCTGCTCTTTTTGAATCGCGAAGCGATCGAATGCGCAGCGGACGCGGCAAAGGCGGAGGAGGGGGTCGAGCTGATCGGTGTTGGCACAAACCTCACCTGCTACGGCGCGATCATTCCCGACGAAACCAACCTTGGCGAGCTCTGCCGCATAGCCGATGAACTGCGTGCGCGCACGGGGCTACCCATCCCGATCGTCTCAGGCGGCAACTCCAGCTCGCTGGGCCTGCTCAAACGCGGGATGGTGCCGGAGGGGGTCAACCATCTGCGGTTGGGGGAATCGATTCTGCTCGGCAACGACACCGCCGCCCGCCGCGTGATGAACGGGCTCTATGGCGACGCGTTCACGCTCTCGACAAGGCTTATCGAGGTGCAGCGAAAGCCGTCCGTCCCCATAGGTGAAAGCGGAGCAAACGCTTTTGGGGAGCATCCATCGTTTGAGAGCGCGGGGGAGCAGATTCGCGGCATCTGTAAAATCGGCCGTCAGGATACCGTGGCCGACGGTCTTAGCCCACGCGATGGAGACATCAAGATCATCGGCGCAAGTTCGGATCATCTGATCGTCGATCTCACCAACGCAAAGGCATATGAAGTGGGCGATGTGCTTGCGTTTACGCCGGACTACGGCGCATTGCTACGGGCGTATACCAGTGCTTATGTCTATCGGGATTACATAGAATAATCGATTTTCACGCATGCAAAACGGACGGCGAATTGCCGTCCGTTTGAGTTTGGTATGTTGTTACGGGACTGCTTCTTTTACGGATCGACTATTTCGGTAGAGTCCGGCACGATGACTTCCTGCCAGACTGGGCTGGTTTCCATCGTCTCTTTCAGCTCTTCCCAGCCGTCCTCGTTGTTGTGAAGCGTTGTCATGCCAAAGCTTACGCGGCTGTCGTTGTACGGGTGCTTCTGCGTATACTCCGTCCAGAGTTCTGTCTCGTCGTTGTAGACGAGATTGGTGGCCCACTGGTTCCGGCCGGTGAGGTCGGAATTTTGTGTGCTGTAGATCACGGGGACGAAGTCGCTGCTTAGGTCGCTCATGAAAACCTGTACAAACAGCGTTTTATCCTGTTGATATTGCGTCGCGTCTACGATCTCCTCTTCGAGCAGTTCCCATGTGCCGCCGATATCGGAGAGCAGCTTTGCGCGGAATGAATCGTTGCTGAAGTTGCTGTTGGAGATGCCGAGCAGCGTCCGCTTTTCCTCGGTGGTAGCGCAGGCGTAAAACTCATTGAGCAATGCGTTTGCGCGCTCCAGCAGGCGGATGGCGGTGGAGGTTTTCACGACGGGTTCTTCCGGCTCGGTCGGCTCTTCCGGCTCAGTCGGTTCCTCCGGCTGCGGAGGCTCCTGCGGTTCGGGTTCGTTGATCTCGGTGTCTTCATTGACCGGTGTTTCAACTGCGATAATTTGCACTGTCTCGATATCCTCTACAATCACGCCTTCAATGTTCTCTTCGATCATATCAGCGCTTACAAGCGGCGTTTCCTCGTCAGAAATCGTTTCCAGCATTGCTTCCTGTGCCAGTTTCTGCGGCGTAGCCGGAGAGGAAACGACCAGATCTGAAGCGGTGCCGAAAAAACGGAATCCAAACATAACAGTAAGCGCAAGAAGAATCAGTCCTAGCGCAATGATGATTTTTTTGGTGTGACGGCTGTTCATGTGGTTTCTAACCCCTTTATTTGATTTTACTACCGTCATCATAAGGGGATATCATTACATATCTGTTACAATCACAGAATGAATTCAGAAACTAAAAATCATGAAGAATTCGGTAAGGAATTATCCGTATTAGTGGGCAATATGCAATAACATTACGAGAATGAGAGCGTTTTTGTCATGCTTACCGAAAAAATAAGGCAGACTATGCATTACACACTACCGTTGCTGTGTAACATTCGCGCGATGCGTGCGGGCTTTTAGAAACGAATGGAAGGTGTAAGAACGATGTAATAAGGAAAACGTTCTTCGGCGAAGATGGACGTGACGCAAACGTAACAATCAACGCGTTTTTGCGCGTTTCTCGGCTCGCAAGAAAAAATATATTATGCAAGCGCGCGGCAGATTCTTTCGAGCCCTTCGCGCAATACACTTCTGGGGCTTGCGAGGTTGACGCGCATGCAACAGCTTGCGTTGTCCACAAAGTCTTCGCCAAACTGAACAAACACCCGCCTGCGAAATGCGCCGCTTGAGCTCCAGTTCGCTCAGCCCACAGTCCGAGAGATCGACCCAGGCGAGATAGGTGCCCTGCGCAATGGCAAACTCTGCCTGCGGCAGGTGCTCATTTAGCATCTGCTTCATCATCGCAAAGGTTTCATCGAGATAAGCGCGCAACTCATCCAGCCAGTCCTCCGAGCGGTCATACGCCGCGATGGTCGCCTCGTTGGAGAGCGCGTTCGGGTGCCCGTTGTAATTGTTTCTCGTCCAGTCGCGGCGAAGGGTCTCGTCGGGAATAAACAGGTGCGCGTGATTGTTGCCTGCGAGGTTAAAGCTCTT
>JAUYTF010000415.1 GCA_030695285.1 Eubacteriales bacterium
ATGCACCATATTCTGCTTGGGCTTGCGCTTGGGCAGCTTGTGCGCGCGCCGTATACGCCGTTTTCGGGCGAGAAACGAGTGTTTCCTGCCGCTGAGCTGGGGTTGCGAGTCAATCCGGCGGCAACGATGCTGATCGCTCCTGTGATCGGCGGGTTTGTCGGTGCGGACACCGTCGCGTGCTTAAGCGCTTCTTCTTTTGAACAGCTCATACTGCCGACGCTTCTGCTGGATATCGGCACAAACGGCGAGCTGGTATGTACGGATGGCACGCGCCGCGTCTGCTGCTCCACGGCGGCAGGCCCCGCGTTTGAGGGCGCAACTATCTCCTGTGGCATGCGTGCAGAAAGAGGCGCGGTCGATCGCGTTTGGCTGGAGGACGGGCAGTTTCGCATCTCGACCATCGGAAACGCCCCTGCACGCGGTATCTGCGGTAGCGGGCTCATCGACCTGATCGCATTGCTCGTGCGCCAGGGCACGATTGACGAAACCGGACGGTTTAATACTGACGCGCCGTTGTCGGATCGCTTGATCGTGACTGAAGAAGGAAATACGGCATTTCTTGTTGCGGAAGGGGAAACGCGCGTAACGCTTTCGCAAAAGGACGTGCGCGAGCTGCAGCTCGGTAAGGCCGCCATCCGCGCGGGCATCTCGGTGCTATTGGGCGCGCTGTCCCTCGCCCAAGAGCAAGTCAATCGCGTTTTACTGGCCGGCGCGTTTGGCAGCAACTTGTCTCCCGATGCGCTCTGTGACATCGGCCTCTTACCGGAGGCGTTTCGCGGAAAAGTCGAGAGCATCGGTAACGCCGCGGGCGAAGGCGCAAAACTCTACGCAAGAAGCTTCGCGCTGTTTGAACAAAGCGAGTATCTCGCGCACGAAACGGAGTATGTTGAGCTGACGCGCTCCCCTTCGTTTTCGAACTATTATATCGAAGCAATGTCTTTCCCCGAATACTGAGATATAACGATGTGACCATCTATCAGATAGTAAGAAAGAAACGGGCACAACGCATGAAGATCATCGATCGTATTCAATCCGGTCTCACGCTCTCCTTTGAGGTATTTCCGCCAAAATCGGATAGGCCACTGGAGCCGCTATTGAGCACTCTTGAGCGGCTTTATGCGCTCTCTCCAGACTTCATCAGCTGCACCTATGGCGCGATGGGTTCGAACAAGGGGCGCAATCTAGAGGTCGTCCGGAGCATTCAAGAAAGCGGAACGTGTGAGGCGCTTTCGCACTATACCTGCGTGGGCAACAGCCGTGCGGACGTGCTCTCTGCGCTTTCGGATTATGAAGCCGCCGGTGTTGAGAACCTGCTCGCGTTGCGCGGGGATTTCCCCTCGGGGGTGACGCAAACGCAGGGCTTCTTTGCGCACGCAAACGAACTCATTGCGTTCATCCGCGCGCAGACAGACCGCTTCTCCCTCGCTGCCGCGTGCTATCCCGAAAAACATCTGCTGGCGGAATCTATAGACGCGGACATCGACGCGCTGCTCAAGAAGCAGGACGCAGGTGCGGCGTTCTTGATGACGCAGCTTTGCTACAGCGTGGAAAACTATCTGCGTTTTATCGACCGTGCTAGAAAAGGTGGGGTGCGGCTGCCAATCGTCGCTGGTGTGCTACCGCTGCTCAAAAAGGACGGGCTTGTGCGCATGACGCTGAGCAACGGTTGCTCGATTCCGGCGGAGGTTGCGGCGCTTGTGGGCCGTTATGGCGAGAGCGAAGAAAGCTTTCGCGCGGCTGGGCACGCATTTACCGTTTCGCTTGTGCGGCGGCTCATACAGGAGGGCGCAAGCGGTATTCATCTGTATACGCTGAATCGATTTGAAGATGTTGCTAATCTTGTCTATGACGCGGGAATCCGCGAAAAACCGCACTACTAAGATTACACTTTTCGTTTGACAGAGAATAGGCTATAATCATTGCAGTCCTTGCCATATGACGAGGGGAAACAGAACTCAGGTAGAGTAGATATTGCGCGTTAAGTGGCAGTCGGATGGGAAGTCGCCGCTGCACGAAAAGCGTCATCGCGCTTGCGGTGCAATATCGCGTCCGCTCCTGCACCAAAACGGGAAGCTCCCTCTTTTTGAGGCGATCCTGCATTGCTGTGCAGCGCAAGCAAAAGGAGGAATCGCATATGAAATCCATCACCCCCAAACGCCTTTCGCTACTGGCGATGTTCATCGCCCTGCAAATCGTTCTTTCGAAATTTCTCATGCTGCAACTTGCGCCGTCCGTTCGTTTGAGCATCGACAGCGTTCCGATTTTGCTCGCCGGCATCTGGTTTGGCCCCGTTGCAGGAGGTCTTGTCGGTGCGCTGGCAGATTTTTTAGGCACCATCCTCTTCCCTACAGCGGGCGCGTATTTTCCGCCACTGACGATTGCGTTTCTGCTCATCGGCCTCACCGCGGGCGTTCTTTCTCGCGTAGTCAAGGTTAAGCACCCCCTGCTTCGCATCGCGTTGATCGTCATTGTTTCCGAAATGGTCGGCTCCTATTTGTTCAAGAGCTTTGCGCTGTCGTTTCTCATTGGCGCGCCGTTTTCGGCGCTTCTCGCAGCGCGCGCGCTACCGGTCGCTA
>JAUYTF010000417.1 GCA_030695285.1 Eubacteriales bacterium
GGCTGCGCGGGCGGATTGTTTGACAACATCATCGAAGCCAGCGAAATCCTTTCCGGCGGCTCGACGGGCAACGGCAAATTTTCGCTCTCCGTATATCCCACCAGCGTGCCTGTCAGCCTCGCGCTGACCCGCGCGGAAGCCACCGAGACGCTGGTGCGCGCGGGTGCGGTCATGAAGCCCTCCTTTTGCGGCCCGTGCTTTGGCGCGGGAGACGTGCCCGCCAACAACGGCTTCTCCGTTCGTCACACGACGCGCAACTTCCCAAACCGCGAGGGCAGCAAGCCCGGCGAGGGCCAGCTGGCGTTCGTCGCGCTCATGGACGCGCGCAGCATCGCGGCCACCGCGGCAAACGGCGGGCGCATCACGCCTGCCACAGACGTGGTTTATCGAAAGCGCCGCATCCGCTATCGCTACGACCGCTCCAGTTATGAAAAGCGCTGCTACAACGGCTTTGGCAAGGCGGACCCCTCGGCGGAGCTCGTGTTTGGGCCGAACATTGCCGACTGGCCGAAGATTTACCCGCTCACGGACAATATGCTGGTGGAGCTTTCCGCCGTGATCCGCGACCCCGTGACCACCACGGACGAGCTGATCCCCTCCGGCGAGACGAGTTCCTATCGCAGTAACCCGCTTCGCCTCGCGGAGTTTACGCTCTCGCGCCGCGCGCCGGACTATGTTGGCCGCAGCAAAGCGGTTGCCAAGGTGGAAGCCGCGCGCAGAGAAGGCGTTGCGCCGGACGCGCTGAAAGCGCTGCTTGGCAAGGTTGGCAACGCAAATGAGCTGCTCAAGAACACTTCATACGGCTCCTGCGTGTTCGCCAACAAGCCCGGCGACGGCAGCGCGCGCGAGCAGGCGGCTTCCAGCCAGCGCGTGCTCGGCGGCTCGGCCAATATCTGCTATGAATACGCCACAAAGCGCTATCGCAGCAACTGCATCAATTGGGGCATTCTGCCCTTTACCCTGCCCGCGGGCGCAAGCTTTACCTACGAAGTAGGCGATCATGTGTTTGTGCCAAATGTGCGCGAGGCGATCGAGCAAAAGCGCGACACGCTGCTCACCACCGCCATCCGTGCGGACGGAAGAACGGAAGCGATCACGCTCAACCTGCCGCCGCTGACGCAGGACGAGCGCGAGATCCTGCTCGAAGGATGTCTGATGAATTACTACGCCGCGAAAGCTGGGCGATAAGAGCAGCTGCACTGGAAACGAAAGGGAAAAAGATGAGCCTGATTCAAATGAAAACCCCCCTTGTCGAGATGGACGGGGACGAAATGACCCGCATCCTCTGGCAGCAGATCAAGGACGAGCTGATTTTACCGTTTGTCGATCTCAAGGCAGAGTATTACGATCTTGGACTACTTGAGCGCGAAAAAACGAAAGATCAGGTCACCACAGATGCCGCAAACGCGATCAAGCAATACGGCGTGGGCGTCAAGTGCGCAACCATCACGCCAAACGCGCAGCGTGTGGGCGAATATAACCTCAGCGAGATGTGGAAAAGTCCGAACGGCACCATCCGCGCGATTCTCGACGGAACGGTATTCCGCGCGCCGATCCTGATCGACAGCGTGAAGCCCGTGGTCAAGACATGGAAAAAGCCGATCACCATCGCGCGTCACGCCTATGGCGACGTCTACCGCGCAACGGAATACCGTGTGCCGGAAAAGGGTAAGGCGGAGCTGGTGTTTACGGGCGAAAACGGCGCGCGCTTTCGAGAGACCATCTACGATTTCGAGTGCCCCGGCGTATTGCAGGGCATGTATAACAAGGATTCCTCCATCCGCTCCTTTGCTCACAGCTGCTTCCAATACGCGCTGAGCACGAAGCAGGACGTTTGGTTCTCCACGAAGGACACGATCAGCAAGCGCTATGATCACACGTTTAAGGACATTTTTGAGGAGATCTTTGAGGCGGACTATAAGGCGAAGTTTGAAGCGAATGGCTTGACGTATTTCTATACGCTCATCGACGACGCAGTGGCGCGCGTGATTCGCTCCGAGGGCGGCTACATCTGGGCCTGTAAAAATTACGACGGCGACGTGATGAGCGACATGGTCAGCACCGCGTTTGGCAGCCTTGCGATGATGACGAGCGTGCTCGTCTCACCGGACGGTTATTTTGAGTTTGAAGCCGCGCACGGCACGGTCACGCAGCATTATTACAAATATTTGCGAGGCGAGGAGACCAGCACAAATCCCATGGCGACCATCTTCGCCTGGAGCGGCGCGCTGAGTAAGCGCGGCGAGTTGGACAGCCTCCCCGCGCTCGCGGACTTTGGCAAAAAGCTAGAAGCGGCGTCCATCGAGACGCTCGACGCGGGCATCATGACCAAGGACCTCGTGGGTCTGGTGGAGGGCATCACGCCCCAAGCTGTGACGAGCATCACGTTCATCCGCGAAATCCGTAAGCGCCTCGCGGCAAGATACGCCTGAGCAAACAGATTTTCCAAAACCCGTGCGAAGAATCGCGCGGGTTTTTTGACAGAACATTCATACAGACGCCATGCGCCGGACACAAGTATTTTATAAGATCAAATCGTGTATTAGCAGCAAGTGATGCCTATCCGGACACGAACAAACA
>JAUYTF010000426.1 GCA_030695285.1 Eubacteriales bacterium
GTAAACCCCTTGTTTTGCGGCAGGGTGAGCGCCTGTTCCAGTTCTTCTTTCGTTAGCGGTTCGGACTCGATCACCACCGTGCGGTTTGGCAGGATGCCGTAGTGAATGTCGTGCGATTCGCCATGTGCGTTCGTGATCGCAGCCTTTAGATATCTTCCTTTGTTGGAGCAGACCAGCGCATCCAGCGTTCCCTTCCCGCCATCGGCAATGAGTTGCGTGCGGAGGATTGCCTTTGGCAGCATGTGTGAAGCGGAGCGGAGCATATGCCGCGCGGCATCCGCCGAGGTAAACATTCCGTCCCAGGCATCCGGGGCAATCAATATGCGTCTGCATTGGCCGAGTTTATCACACGCTTCCGGCAGCGAGCCGGAAAACTGCATCGCTGCATAAGCGATGTCTCCGCTGCTGACGGTTCCGTCCGCCTGCACCTGACCCAAATACTCCACTTCACTGCATTTCTCAACGCGGTTGTTCTGGATGAACGGGTGATAGATGGTCAGATAGGACAGCAGCACCGGCTTTTGCTGAAGCTGCGCAAAGAGTGCCTTGCCGACCTTGCGCGGAAGATTGGAAAACATACAAATATAGGCGCCTTCGCTCTCCGCTGCGCCCACATCGTCCCAGGCGCCAAAGAGCGTTGCGCCGACCACATGCGTGACCGGAGCTTCGGAAAAAGTGATACTCCAGCAGTCCTCCGGCGTCAGATTTGAATCGCTCGTCATCGCAAAGCGAAGGCCGAGAGAGAACTTTGAATACTCCATGATTTCATATCCTCCTCAAGCGAACATATCCCGTTTGGAGCTATTCTTCGTCGGTGTCTTTGAGCGCTTGCAGTTCTGCCTCCGCATGCTCCCATTCGCCGTAGCAGGTTTCAACTACTTGCCTCTGTAAGTCCAGCTGTTCATAGACGCGCTTTGCCGTCTCAAAATCGCTGGCGATCTGCGGGTCAAAGGCTTCCTCTTGCAGTGCTTTGAGCGCGGCTTCCGCCGCGTGAACGCGTTCTTCCGCCTTGCGCTGTGCGGTTTTTGCCTTGACGAACGCGCTCTTTCGCTCTTTGGAGAGCTGATAATCGTTTTTCGCGGAGGGCGCTTCTTTCTCCTTTGGCGTGGTGCTTTCGGCTAAGAAGTCCTTATACGCATCCCAGTCACCCTCAAACTCGCGCATGCCGTCTTCGTCCATGATGATGATGCGGTCGGCAATCCGGTTTGCAAGATAGCGATCATGGGTGACGATCAGCATCGTGCCGCCATAGTCGCTGAGTGCGCCTTCCAGTGCCTCGCACGAGGGAATATCCAGATGGTTGGTCGGCTCGTCCAGAAAAAGCACGTTGCTTCCGCCCAGCATGAGTTTAAGCAGCTGGATGCGCGCGTATTCCCCGCCGGAAAGGTCGTTCATATGCTTGAACACATCGTCCCCGCGAAAGAGGAACGAGCCTAGCATGTTCCGTAACTGCTTGGTGTCGAAGCGCGGAAACATGGCGTTGAGAGCTTCCAGCACCGTGCGCGGGTCGTTCGGGCGAACGGTGCCCTGTTCATAGTAGCCAACGTGTACATTTGAGCCGAGCTTATAGCTGCCGGAATCCGGCTCGATTTTGTTGGAGAGTATCTTGAGCAGAGTGGTCTTGCCGCAGCCGTTAGCGCCGAGCAAACAGACTTTCTCGTCCCGCCGGATCATCAGGTTCATGCTGCGGAAGATCTCCTGCCCGCCGAATCGCTTGCTCAAATCCTTGCAGACGATGACCTCGTTTGCGGTCAGAGCGTCCGCTTTGAGGTTAAAATGAATCGCTTGCGGCGCGTCCTCTGGCTTTACCAGCGTGGCTTTGATGCGCTCGATCTGCTTTTCTTTCGAGGCGATGGTCACGAAGTTACGCGCCTGGTTCCATCTGCGCTGCTGCACGATGATGCCCTCGATGCGCTTGATTTCGCGCAGGGTGTTTTGATATCTGCGCATGGCAAACTCGCGCTCGTCCATCTTCTTCTCCATGGACTGACTGTAGTTGCCCGAAAACTGGTTCAGTGTGCCGTTCTCCAGTTCGAAGATACGGTTGCAGACCTTGTCAAGGAAGTATCGATCGTGCGAAATCAGCACAAATGCGCCCCGAAACGCGGAAAGATACGCCTCCAGCCACTCCAGCGACGCAATGTCGAGGTGGTTGGTCGGCTCGTCGAGCAATAGCAGATCCGCGTCGGACATCAGGATTTTCGCCAGCGCCGCTTTTCGCATCTGTCCGCCGCTCATCACAAAGATCGGGCTCTCGAGCTGCTCCTCGGAAAACCCAAGACCCAGCAGCGTTGAGCGCGTTCGCGCGCGATAAGTCAGCCCGCCGTCGCTGGTATAGCGATCCTGCAAGTCCGCCTGTCGGCGAATCAGCGCTTCACTTGCGCCTTCCTGCTCAATCTTTGCGGCGATTTCATGCAGCGCGCGCTCTGCCTCCATCCATCTACCGGAGGCTTCCAGCACCGCATCAAAAAGCGTTTGCCCGCTTCCCCAGTTGGGGCTTTGATCCAGCATCGCGAAGGATGCGTTTTTGGATACAGAAAGCTGGCCGCGCCCGTCGTGCAGCTCTTGACCTGCTATCATGCGCATCAGCGTGCTCTTGCCGCATCCGTTGACCCCGACGAGGCCAACGTGATCCTGCTCAAACACATCAAACGCGATTCCTGAAAATAATGTTCTTTCTCCAAAGCTCTTCTCGAGCTCTTGCGCGTGAATCAGCGACATTGTTTAGTTCTCCAATAATCAGACGTTTTATTTTACCATAGCAAAGGTGCATTTGCAAAAGATGACGCGCACGATTCTTGCAAACAAATATATACACTTTTAGCAAGGCGTTCGATATCATGATTTTCGCAAACAATATAAACACACTGAAAACAAGGTGTACATTTTATTGTTACATTTCAGTGATCAAGTTTTGAAAATGTTCAAACCAATATGGCGTGAAAGCCGCTATAATGAATTTAGTTGATTCAGTAAACTCTTTTTGCAGATCTTGAATCGAGAATCTTCTGTTTTCTGTTAAAACTCAAAGTTTAGAACCGCCGTGAACACATATTGTGAGGTAATTGAATTGAATACACCGCGCCTGCCATCCGGCAAACAGCAGAAACACCTCTTTCCCTCCTCCGCGCGCACATGGATTTTAACCATCGCGGGCGGATGTGTGATTGCGTTTCTCATTCTGCCGCTGGCGATCAACTATTACTCCGGCGCAAATGTGGTTGCCCACGAAGCGCAGTTTGCGATTCGCGAAGCGACGCCAACGCCGATCCCGTTTAACGCCGAAGCGCTCTCACCCGAATTCTGCGCTTTGGATACACCTGCGCCCGTGCCGGAAGCGACGGCGGGCGCGCTTGTGTCGCAATTCACGTTGCTCCGGGAAAATGACGATTACCCCACCGTCTCCCAGCTGCAAAACCGGCTGATGGAACTGGGCTATCTTGATTCGGACGAGCCGACCACAGTGTTTAACGCGGCAACCACGGTTGCCGTCATGCTGTTACAACGAACGATCGACGAACAAACGGACGGCATCGCAACGGGGAAACTGCAAGAGCAACTCTTCAGCGCGCAAGCAAGACCTTATGAAATCAAACTCGGCGATAACGGAACCGACGTGGAGAGCATGCAGTCCCGTTTGAATGAACT
>JAUYTF010000432.1 GCA_030695285.1 Eubacteriales bacterium
CGCTCGCGCGGCAGCTGCGCGGGGCGGCGACAGTCGATTTCACCGCTAAGACTGCCATCGGCGCACTGGGGCATTATGTCTCCGGCTATGTCGGGGACGATTTTCAGCCGATGAACGTTACCTTCGGCATCATGGAGAGCCTGCCGGAGCGCATCCGCAAAAAGGCGAACCGCTACGCGAAGGTTGCCGAGCGCGCACTGGAACTCGTGCGTGAAATGCAACCGAACCTATAGCTTGCGTTTATAGATGAAGCAAGACGATAATTCTGATAATATGATAAAAATCGTGAAAGAATTGAAAACGAATAGACGAATGCGGGCGAATGCGCCCGCTTTGTGCTAGTATGGTATCTAGGTAGAATCTACCTGCCAACGAGAACGATGTGATGGAAACGCCGCATCATTGCTGGCGAAGTATAGGAGGACAACCTGATTGGAACTCAGGGGTACGACGATAATCGCCGTTCAAAAGGACGGCAAGTGCGCGGTTGCAGGCGACGGCCAGGTGACCATGAGAGAGACCGTCATCATGAAATCGACGGCAAAAAAAGTGCGCAGGCTCTATCACGACAAGGTCGTGGTGGGCTTTGCAGGATCGGTTGCGGACGCGTTTTCGCTCTGCGAACGGTTTGAGAAAAAACTTGAACAATACAGCGGAAATCTCACCCGCGCGGCAGTTTCGCTCGCGCAGGACTGGAGAAGCGATAAAATCATGCATAAGCTAGAGGCGCTGCTCATCGTCGCCAACAAAGAAGAGCTTTTGATCGTCTCCGGCACGGGCGAGGTCATCGACCCGGACGACGGCATTGCAGCCATCGGCTCGGGTGGCATGTACGCCCTCGCCGCGGCAAAAGCGCTCAAGGCGAGTACGGACCTTTCCGCCGCGGAGATTGCAGAAAAAGCGCTGCGCATTGCTGGAGACATCTGCGTGTTTACCAACGGCAACATCACGGTGGAGGAGGTATAAGCATATGCAGCTCACACCGAGGGAAATCGTAGACGCGCTGGATAAATACATCATCGGGCAGGATCGCGCAAAGAGAGCGGTTGCCGTCGCATTGCGTAACCGCTACCGCAGAAGTTGCCTTTCTGACGAACTGCGCGAGGAGATCACGCCGAAAAACATCATCATGATAGGTCCTACGGGCGTTGGCAAAACCGAGATCGCCCGCAGACTTGCAAAGCTCGTGGATGCTCCTTTTGTCAAGGTAGAGGCCACGAAATACACCGAAGTCGGTTATGTCGGGCGAGATGTGGAGAGCATGGTGCGCGACCTGGTAGAGGCCGCCATCCGCATCTGTATGAACCGCCGAATGGAAGACGTCCGCCTCGTGGCGGAGGCTGCTGCAGAACAGACGCTAGCAGATCTGCTGGTTCCCGGCGCGAAAAAGCGGGAGCAAAGACAACAAAACCCGTTGCAGATGCTCCTTGGCGCGAGTCAGGCGCAGCAGAGCGAGCCGGAGCCGAGCGCGGAAGAAAAAAAACGCCGCTATACCGAGCATGAGCGTGTGCTTGCGGAGCTGCGCGCGGGCAGGCTGGAGAAAGAGCTCGTCGAGATCGAGGTGGAGGAGCAGGGCGGCAAGAATGACGCCATGTTTGCCGCAGGCATCGACCTGAACATCGGCGAGATGTTTGGCGACCTGCTGCCGAAAAAGACCAAGCGACGCAAGCTGCCTGTCAAGGAAGCGCGCCGCGTGATCGTTCAGCAGGAGAGCGAAAAACGAATCGATATGGACGACGTGCATCGCGAAGCCTTGCAGCGCGCGGAGCAGGACGGCATCATCTTCATCGACGAAATCGACAAGATCGCTGGTGCGGAGCGCATGGGCGGTCCCGACGTTTCACGCGAGGGTGTGCAGCGGGATATACTGCCCATCGTGGAAGGCAGCGTGGTCTCCACGAAATACGGCCCCGTCAAAACGGATTATGTGCTCTTTATCGCGGCTGGCGCGTTTCACACCGCAAAGGTGAGTGACCTCATTCCTGAACTGCAGGGACGCTTTCCGATTCGCGTCAAGCTCGACGCGCTGACGCAGGAAGACTTTGAAAAGATTTTAACCCAGCCGGAAAACGCGGTGACCAAGCAATATACCGCGCTGCTCTCCTCGGACAAGGTGAAGCTCAGCTTTACGGCGAACGCACTCAAAGAGATTGCAAAGTTTGCCTATCTTGCCAACGAGAATGCCGAGAACATCGGTGCGCGCCGCCTACACACGGTCATGGAAAACCTGCTCGACGACATCTCCTTCAACGCCAACGGGCAGCATCCGGAGATCGAGCTGGCCATCGACGCCGCATATGTAGACGAGCACCTCGGCGAAGAATTCCAAGAGGACGATCTTCGTAAGTATATTCTGTAACGCAAGACAAGACTGATTGCTGGAAACGGATGAGGATTCTTTATTCTGAAGGAACGAAGGTATTTGACGAAACAAAGCGTAAAAACAATCGCACTTTTCGTTTTGACCGCGGCGATCTTCTCGCTGCTGATCGGCTGCGCAGAGGCGGCGGTGCAAACGCTTGATATCGCGCTTGCGACGCCGACGCCGCTTCCGCAGGTCGTCAAAGTACAGGAAGGCAAGGCGGATGAGTCGGTATACGGCATGTCGATTCTCTCTCCTTTTCAGGGAGAGTTGCAGGAGGATGGCACCATCCTCACTGAGGATGGAGAACGCCTGACTGTGCTGGACCTGGTTGACCCAACGCCGACCATTCCGCTCACGCCGACGCCGGTGCCGACCGCGCCGCCGGCGACGCCGACACCCACGCCGTCACCAACACCTTCGCCCAGCCCGACTCCTACCAAGGAGCCGGAGGAGACGGTTAAACCGACGACGAAGGCGGCCAGCACACCGAAGCCGACGGCGAAGGCAGCCAGTACGCCGAAAGTCACCAGCACGCCCAAACCTGCCGCTACGCCGACCGCAGCGCTGGAGACGACGTTTGTCATCACCCCAGCGCCGACAGCGACAGCTGCACAGACCGCTTCGCAACAGCCGCCGAGCGTCAGCGGAGCTTACAGCGGCGAAGATGTGCTGCTGGCCGCGCGCGTTGCAT
>JAUYTF010000436.1 GCA_030695285.1 Eubacteriales bacterium
TCACACATGGTAAACTCGGTTTTTTTGTCTTTTTTTTGCAGGATGGGCTTCAATTACCGGAAGAACAGGGCGGTTGTTTTGACCATATTCAAACGATGTAAAACAGATTTGATGCTGGGCGGTTCGTAAAAGTTGTGCGCAGCGCGCAAAAACCTCTTCCCCCATATTCCCGCCCGCTACTGGCAATAAGAAGCATTTTTGGCTATACTACAGGTAACGCCACCGCCGCGGGAACAACCGCTCGCTGCAGGAAAGGATTCGTTCGTATGCGCCTGTTTATCGCCATTCCCCTTCCGCCGGACATCACGCGCGCGCTGGCAGCAGCCCGCGCTGCGCTGGAAGCGCACGGCGCCACCGGGCGTTTTATCCCGCGCGAAAACTATCACTTTACGCTGCATTTTTTAGGCGAAACAGAAGCGCTCAAGGACATCACCGACGCGATGCGCGAGGCAGCGCGGGACATCAAGCCCTTCGTGCTGCGCTTAAAGGAATACGGCTCGTTTAAAACCGACGGCTCGCACACGGGCTTTGTCAACGTCACCTGCGACAGCGAAGAGCTAAACCGCCTCTATGAATCGCTGGAGTCCGCGCTCTGGGAGCGAGGCTTTTCAAAAAATCGTGGCAGGCTCACGCCGCATATCACCCTCGGGCGAAAGATTGAGGGCGACGAAGGCTTCGCGCTTCCGCCGCAGAAAGCGGCGTTTACCGCAAACGCCGTCGTGCTCTACGAAAGCAACAGCGTGCGCGGTCAGATGAACTATGCCGTGCTGCATCGGGAGATGTTATTATGAAAAGCCGGAGCGAGCGCAGGCAACTTATAAATCAGCCACTGCATCGGGAGATGTTATTATGAGCGGCAAACTCCATCTGATCCTTGGCCGCGCGGACACGGGCAAGACCGCCCGCGTGGTTTCTGCCCTGCGCGCGCACCAGCAAGACGGCGAGCGCGCCATTCTGCTCGTGCCGGAGCAATACACCTATGAAGCGGAGCGGCTGCTGGCCGACGCGCTGGGGGGACTGATCGGCGTGCAGGTGTTCAGCTTTAATCGTCTGACCGAGCGCGTGCTCTCCCTTTCGGGAAAGACGCGTCCTTTTTTATCCGCCGAAGGGCACCGTATGGTGATCCGCCGCGCCATAGACCAGCGCAAAAACGACCTCAAGCTCTTCTCCCGCGCGGCGGAGGGTGCGGGATTTGCCCAGGAGTTGCAATCGATCTTCCAGGACATCAAGCGCGCGGGCTTATCGCCGGACGCGCTGGACACGCTGATCGTCCGCCTGCCCGAAGAGCTGCCGCTGACGGAGAAGCTGTTCGACATCTCGATTCTCTATCGCGAAACCGAGGACTATCTGCAAGCGCGCTATCTCAGCCTCGACGACGCGGCAACGGAAGCCGCGCGCCTTTTACCGGAGTCGTTCGTCGCCGGTCAGCCGGTCTATATCGACGGTCTTGACCGACCGAACCGACAGGTGCTCACCCTCATCGGCGAGCTGCTTGCAAGTTGCCTGTCGGTCACCATCACACTGCGCATCGATTGCGTGCAACGCGCGGACGAAGAGGTGTTTGAGCCGGAGCGCGAGGTGCTGCTGCAACTTAGAGAGGTCGCCGAGCGAGCGGGTGCAATCGTGACGGAAGAGCGCCTGTGCGAGCAGACCAACCGCGCCGACCCGCTGATGCGGCACATCGAGCGAAACTTGTTTGCGTATCCTGCCGAAGTTTATCACGGCAATGCGGAAAAACTTACGCTCTTTGGCGCGAGTGACCGTAGAGCCGAGGCGGAATCCCTCGCGGAGGCAATTCTGGCGTTTGCACGGGAAAAGGGTATTCGTTATCGTGAAATGGCGGTGGTGGTGTCGGATCTCGATGCTTACGCCGGTCTCATCCGCCGCTCCTGCGCGCGACGGGGCATCCCCATCTTTCTCGACCGCAAGCGCCCGCTTTCCGGGCATGCGGCGGCGGACGCGGTGCTCTGCGCGGTGAGCTATGTGGCAAACGGATTTCATGCGGACGATCTGATGCGCTATCTCAAAAGTGGCTATGCAAACTGCGCGGAAGAGGACGTGGAAGAGCTCGATCTTTATCTTAGGCGCACGGGCCTGCGCGGCAGTATTCTCAACAAACCCCTCTCCCGCGCGAACCCGAGCGAGGGAGCCCAGCGCGCGCGCGCCTGCGCGGCGGTCGCGCTTGAGCCGCTTCAAAAAGGACTGGCCCGCGCAAGCGTTGGAGAACAGGTACGCGCGCTGTATCAGTTTTTGCTCCAGATCGCGTTGCAGCAGCAGCTTGAATCCCGCGCGGAGGAGCTGCAACAAGAAGAGCGCCTCGCGGACATGCAGGAGCATGCGCAGGTTTGGAATCTGCTAGTGGCGCTGCTCGATCAACTCAGCGAAATCTTAGGCGAACTCAAGATCGGCCGCGCGGGCTTTTTCCGCCTGCTCGAAGAGGGTATGCGGGGCGCTTCCATCGGCGTAGTTCCCGGCACGGCGGATCAGGGCGTGGTGGGCGATGTGGTGCGCACTCGTAGCAGACGGGTAAAAGCGCTCTTCGTCGTCGGCGCGAACGACGGGCTTTTGCCCCGCCCGCAGCAAAACGACGGACTATTGGACGACGCGGAGATAAAAGAGATGCAAAATCAGGGTGCGCCTGTGCGAAAGACCTCCGCTGAGCTCACCGCGGCGGATCGGCTCGATCTCTACACCGCGCTGAGCAAGACCGACGAATATCTCTATGTAAGCTTCGCCTATGGCGACGGCGGCGGGGAGTTAGCTCCCAGCCCGCTGGTAGAGCGGCTATTCAAGCTCTGCCCCGACTGCACACAAAAAAGCGATATCGAATCGACCGACGCTCTGCCAGACTGCGCGGCAGAGGCGCTGACCATGACCGCCGGGGATCTCAGGCGCTTTCGCGACGAGGGCTTTTGTCCGGAACGGCTTCCGGCTTTGATCGAATGGCTAACGCGGCGGGACAGCACCCGTGCGCTGACGCAGCGGATGATAGACGAAAGCGCGGCGAATTTCCTGCCGCTGACCATCCCGCGCGAAACAGCAAACTTGCTCTACGGCAGGAGCGTTCCTATGAGCGCCAGCAGACTCGAGAGCTTCAACAACTGCCCGTTTCAGCACTTCGTGCGCTATGGACTACACGCCACCGAAACGAGGGAGTTTACCGAGCGCGCGGCGGACTTAGGCGAATTTTATCACGCCGCGCTGGAGGCGTTCGTCCGCGCGGTGAACGAGAAAAACATAAATTGGAAATTATTAAACGATAATGACGCGCTGACCATCCTCGACGAAGTGCTGCCGGACGTGATCGCAAACCACCACGACGGCATTTTGCTCGAAAACGAGCGCATGAGAGCCACGCTGTTTCTGCTGGTCGAAACCCTGCGCCAAAGCGTGCTCGCGATTGTGAGCCAGATCCGCGCGGGGAGCTTTTCGCCCGTGTTAACCGAGGTGCGCTTTGGCCACGGCGCGCCGTTTCCGCCGATTCGCCTGAGCTTGCCGGACGGGAGCAGTGCGCTGGTCGGCGGCGTGATCGACCGCGTGGACAAAGCTTCGGTCAACGGGCGGGAGTTTTTGCGCATTGTGGACTACAAGACCGGCGGGCGGGACTTTGACTTTGCCGGCGTGCTGCAAGGATTAACCCTTCAGCTGCCGCTCTACTTACTCGCCGCAGCGGAGCGGGTCCAGACCCGTGCGGGACTATACTACATGCCGATTTCGCAGCCCGTGGTGTCGGACGCGGAGGAGGATATCGAAGGCGTGGTTGCAGAAGCGTTCCGCCTCAAGGGACTGACGCTGTCGGACACGGCGGTGATCCGCGCGAGCGACAATGCGTTGAGTGGCGGAAAATCCGCCGTACTGTATAAGGTGGAGCAGGTGGGCGAAACAGAATACGCGGGTAGCGTTTGTTCCGGCGATCAGATGGAATCGCTACTTGCGCTTGCGAAGAAAAAATCGGAGCAAACGCTCTCGCGCATGCTGGGCGGCGAGCTCGCGGCCTCCCCCGCCGCGCGGAAAAAGCGGCAGGAGGCATGCATCTATTGCGACTATAAGAGCGTTTGCCGCTTTGACACGAAAAAACCGGGCTGCCGCGTGCGCATGCTCAAGACCATCAAACAGGACGAGTTCTTTGCACTGATCGGAGGTGAAGCCGATGCGTTTCGTGAAGAACAGTAACCCCGATCTTGACCGCAGGAGGCTTTGCTTATGATGCAATGGACAGTTGATCAGCTCCTTGCGATAGAGAGCGATGGAAACCTCATCGTCTCCGCTGCGGCGGGCGCGGGCAAGACAGCGGTGCTCACCGAGCGAATTGTCTCGCGCATCCGCGCGGGCGCGCCGGTGGAGAGCCTGCTGGTGCTCACGTTTACGAGGGCTGCAGCCGCCGAGATGAAAGGCAGAATCGCAAGCCGCCTCAACGAACTCGCGGACAAAGCCGAAAACACAGAAGAGAAGCGCTTTCTGCGCCGTCAGGCGCGGAACGTGGACAGCGCGTTTATGTCCACCATCCACGCGTTCTGCTCCCGCGTGCTGCGGCGGCATTATCACGCCGTGGGTTTGCCCGCGCGCGCCAAGACGGCGGACGAGATGGAGAGCGCGGCGCTGATTGAAACCGTGCGGGACGATCTATTGAGCACGCTATCTTCCGAAAACGACGCGGATTACACGGCGCTTCTTGCCGCGTTTGGCAGCGAGCAGGCCGCGTGGGACGCAATCCTCACCGCCTATCGCTTCACCCGCGCACAGCCGGAGCCGGAAACGTGGCTGAAAACCACCGCCGCACGATATGAAGATGAAGACGCGCTCGTGCGCATTCTTGACGACGCGGTCGCGTTCTGCAAAGACGAGCTCGCGATGGCGCTTGAAACCATCGTGCGCGAGCGGGAGTTGCTCTCCCCCGACTGCGCAAACGCGATCTGCGTGCTGGACGACGAGCTTTCGCGCTACCGCGCGATGCTGCTGAGTCGCCGATATAGCCAGTACCGCGACGCACTTTTTGCCATGGAATACGGTAGGCTCATCTTCCCTCGCTCGGTGGCGGAGGAGGACAAGGTGGGCGCAAAGGCCGCGCGGGACATGGGCAAAGACCTCATCAAAGAGCAAAAGAAGCGCTTTTTGCGCGCGGAGGCGGAGGAACTGCTTGCGCTGCGCCGCTCCGGAACCGTAGTGCAGGCGCTTTGCAACCTCACCATCCGCTTTGAAAGTGCATACGCCGAAGCCAAGCGCGACAAAAATCTTGTGGATTACGACGATCTGGAGCATTTTGCTCTTGCGGCGCTCAGCCGCGCCCAGATCGCGCAGGAATACCGCGAGAAATTTAGCTGGATCGCCGTGGATGAATATCAGGATAGCAACCGCGTACAGGAGGCGATTCTATCCTGCATCACGCGCGGGGACAACCTCTTTTTCGTGGGCGACGTTAAGCAGTCGATCTACCGCTTCCGGCAGGCAGAGCCGGGACTGTTTCTGGAAAAACTCGCCCGCTTTTCCGGCGAAGAGGGCACACGCATCGATCTTGCCAGCAACTTCCGTTCTTCGGAAGCTGTTCTTTCTGCTGTGAATGAAGTGTTTGAGGCGGTGATGAGCGCGCGCGCGGGAGACATCGACTACGATGATCGCGCCAGGCTCGTCTGCGGAACAAATCAGCCTGCGGGGAGCGCGGAACTGCATTTAATCCGCAAGGAGCGCGCCGAGAGCGAGGAGAGCGAGGACGCGCTGGAGGATGCGGCGGATCTGGAGGTCGAAGCACGCCTCATCGCGCGACGAATTAAAGAGATCATACAAAAAGAAACCTACACCGAAGCAAATTCGGGCAAAACGCGAGATTATCGCTACGGCGACTTTGCGGTGCTTTTGCGTGCGGGGACGGAGGCGCAGATGGTCTCCCAAACACTCGCAAGCAGCAGCGTGCCCGCCTATGCGCAGTCCAGCGGCGGATATTTCGACGCGGTGGAGGTGCAGATTTTCCGAAACCTCCTCTCAGTGATCGACAACCGCAGGCAGGATGTGCCGCTACTCTCGGTTCTCTGCTCCAGCATCGGCGGCTTTACGCACGAAGAGCTTGCGCGGATGCGCGCAGTGCATCCTTCGGGCGCGTTTTACGAGGCGTTTTTCGCCGGCGCCCAAATGGATTCCGTTCTGGGGCAGCGTGCGGCGGCGTTTTTGAAAAAGCTCACGCAATACCGCGCGGAGAGCAGGCTCGTTACGGTGGAAGAACTCATCGGAAAGCTGCTCGATGAGACCGGGTTTTATGAGGAAATGGGTGCAGGTGTCAGCGGCGGGCAGCGGCAGGCAAACCTGAATGCGCTACTGGACAAGGCGCACGCGTTTGAAGCCGCGGGTTCGCGCGGGGTTTGGAATTTTCTTCGTCATCTCGCGCTCGCGGAGGACAACGCAAGCATTGGTGCGGCGCAGACCGTCACAGCGGATGTGGTGCGCATCCTCACGATACACAAATCAAAGGGTTTGGAGTTTCCCGTGGTGTTCGTCGCGGGGATGGGTAAGCAGTTCAACCGCATGGACGCGAATAACAGCCTGCAATTGCACGCAACGCACGGCATGGCACTCAGGTTCATCGACCGCGAGGGCGTGCAGCGGGTCAAGCGGGACACCCTCGCACGCGTCACGCTTGCGCAGCGGGTCAAGCGGGAGCAGCTCGCGGAGGAGATGCGCGTGCTGTATGTCGCCATGACGCGCGCGCGGCGAAAGCTCATCCTCACCGCCTGCCTGAATAAACCCGAAGAGAAGCTGGCGAACGCGCCGCGCATCCCGACCGCGTGGCAGGCGATCAAGTGCTCCAGCCCCGTGCGTTGGCTGATGATGGGCAGTAGAAAGCGCATGCATATTGAGATTCACGAGCGGGAGGATTTTCTCGGGGGCGTGTCGGCGGACTCTGCGCGGGAGATTCCGCCGTTTGACCCCTTGGTGCTGGAGGCGATTGAAGAAAAGCTGATTTGGACGTATGCGCACGCGGAGGCGGCGCAGATCCGCGCCAAGGTCGCCGTCAGCCGCATCGTCAAGGGCGAGGACAGCATGCCCTTGTTCGCGCGCCCCGCGTTCCTCGGTGGCGAGACGCGCGCAGTGTTTGCCGGAACGGCGACCCACGCCGCGATGCAGTTTTTACCGCTGGACAAACGCATGGATGAAACGCAAGCAAAAGCGTATCTGCTCTCTTTGACCGAATCCGGCAGAATCACGCCGGAGCAAGCGGAAGCGGCGGACGCAAGCGCAATTGCGTGGCTAACGCAAGAGAGGCTCTTTTCGCGCATGCAAAACACCGCGCGGCTGGAGCGTGAGCTGCCGTTTTCATATCCGATGGATGCCATGCAGCTCTACGGCATCGCCGCGGAGGAGACGGTGCTCTTGCAGGGTGTGTTGGATGCGTGCTTCCTCGAGGATAACGAATGGGTGATTGTGGACTACAAGACCGACCGCGTCCGCACGGGGGAATCTGCAGAACAGGCCGCGCAGCGCCATGCGCAGCAGCTTCGCCTCTATGCGCTCGCGCTGGAATCGATCACGGGGCAACGCACCAAGGAACTCGTCGTGGTGCTCTTAAGCCACCGCGCGGCAGTGCGGGTTGGGTGAAAGCGAAGGCGGATAAGAGAAATATCGCGTTCGATTTGTAGTTACTAGCCAATACAACTTCATGACACACAAAAAAACATGTGTGTGAAAACTGCATCTTCCCGCTTGCAAAACGAAAAAACGCGTGGTACGATAGGCGCGACGCGGCAAAAGCCGCTGATTGACAAGTGAATTCAGCTTCGGGGCGGGGTGCAATTCCCCACCGGCGGTGATGCGGCAGAAAATGCCGACGAGCCCGCGAGCCGCTCTTTTGCGGCAGAAACGGTTAAAATCCGTTGCCGACGGTAATTTGGCGAAACAAGTCTTTGCCAACAGTCCGGATGAGAGAAGCAAATGCCAGAGGATTATTTGGCTTTGTATACGCTCCGTGTGTTGTTGCGCGGGGCGTTTTCTTTATAAAGAAACACATCCCCTCTCAGCATGCGGTGCAATTTTTCGGGAGGAACTATAAAATGAAACAGAGAACCTATGTCGACCGCATGGTGAAGCTCGGCATGCTCACCGCAATCTCTATCATACTTGTCTACGCCATCCATTTTCCGATCTTTCCCGCAGCCACCTATCTGGAGTATGACATGGCGGATGTGCCAATTTTGATCGGTACATTTCTCTATGGACCATGGTGGGGGCTTGCATTGACGGCGGTCGTCAGCGTGCTGCAATGGCTGCTTGTCTCCCCGCAGAGCCTTTGGGTCGGCGCCGTGATGCATTTTCTCGCGACCGGGTCCTATGTGGTCGCGGCGGGGCTGATCTATAGGCATAACAAATCGCGAACCGCCGCGCTCATCGGCATGGGCATCGGTTCGCTGCTGCAAACGCTGATGATGATCCCCATGAACCTCATCTTCACGGTGCACTTTTTCGGCGTACCGCGCGAGGTGGTCATTGCGCTGCTTCCCACCGTGATCATACCGTTTAACGCCATCAAGACGGTTGTAAACTCCATCATCACATTCCTGCTCTACAAGCGTGTCGCAAAGCTGCTGGAAAAAGACTTGGTCAAAGCCAGAACACTGCCCAACGAGTGAGTAATTGCGAGAAACCCCGCGCAGCCGGGCGAAAATAATTGTGTCATTTTGAGCGAAACCACTTGACGCAGACCTGGAGATGCGATAGCATGAGTAACAGTAATTGTTACTAAGTAGGAATCCATCTGGCTTTAAGCAGATGCTTCCTTACGAAGAACGGAGTATATACAGGAGAGGGGCTGAATCCATGCGGTATTCGCACCAGCGGGAGCGTATTTTCCGGGCCGTGTCCGAGAGATGCGACCACCCCACCGCAAACATGGTCTATGAGCAGCTCAAGGTGGAAATGCCCCGCCTGAGCCTAGGCACTGTGTACCGCAACCTCAATCAGCTGGCGGATGCGGGGCGGCTCAAGAAAATCCCCCTTGCGGACGGTAGTTGCCGGTTCGACAAGACAAAAGAGGCGCACTCCCACATCGTCTGCGACGAATGCGGCGCGGTGACGGACGTGCATCTGCCATCGTTTGAGTCGCTGGAACATGCGATTGAGAGCGAGACTGGATATGAGCTGCGCTCTTACGACGTGGTACTGCGCGGGGTCTGCGAAACCTGCCGTATGCGCGGACAAAAAGAGGCAGGCTGAGCGGAAGTTTTCTCAGCTTGAACGGCGGGCCGCGCCAGCCGGAGACGTGTCTTATTTATCCAACGGGTGAAATCCCGATAATGCAATGATGATAATAATGGAGGATTACAAGTATGCAACTCAAAGGCAGCAAGACGGAACAGAATCTGCAGACGGCGTTTTCGGGCGAATCACAAGCCAGAAATAAGTATACCTATTTTGCCTCTGTCGCGAAAAAGGCAGGCTATGAACAGATCTCCGCGATCTTTGCCGAGACGGCGGACAACGAGAAAGAGCACGCGAAACTCTGGTTCAAGGCGCTGCACGGCGGCGAATTGCCCGGCCTGGACGATTGCCTGAAGATGGCAGCCGAGGGCGAGCACTATGAATGGACAGAGATGTACAAAGGATTTGCCGAGGACGCGAGTGCCGAAGGTTTTGACAAGCTTGCGTATCAGTTCGCGGCGGTTGCTGAAATTGAAAAGAGCCATGAAGACCGCTACAACACGCTCACCAAAAATCTCAAGGACGGCATCGTCTACGAGCGTGAAGGCGAGGTCGTTTGGCAATGCCGCAACTGCGGATACCTTTATGAGGGCACCAAAGCGCCGGACACCTGCCCCGTCTGCGCACACCCGATGGCATTCTTCGAACTGCGCATGGTCAATTACTAATAGGTTCGAATAAAGATTGGCCACGCGGGAAGAGGAATAAAATCTTCCTTTGCGCGGTCAATAAAGCAAGCGTAAATTATTGCAGCAAGCTTCCTTCGTCAAGCAAGCGCAATAAGAAAAAGCTCATTTGCTGATTGATACGAGGCGGCGGTTCGCGCGATAAACGCGAGCCGTCGTTTTGTTTCCGAAATAATCAGATGAAAGTCTCAATATTTTTACGGACTGAATTTGAAAGCTACCAGTTGAAACGCGCAAAACATCATAGAAAATCCAGAGAGAATCCACTCAAATAGTCGTTGTTAGCACTCTCGCTCGTTTGATGCTAAAAATTCACAGTGTTGTGGTCGTGACGTTACAATATGCCAGATTGCTTGTTTGCATTGTATATATCGAGCCGCTATACTGATACTACAATCCGTGAAGATGGGGTTTGTGTATCCAGTCTCATATAACGGAGGAAAAATCACTAGAACAGACAGGATAATCGAGGGGTGAGCAACGAAAACCCCTAATGGAGGTAAATAGCATGGAACTGCATGGAATCGTTACACTGCCCCTAATCCCGCTGCGCGGGATTGCTGTGCTGCCAAACGAAGTAATGCATTGCGATATCGGACGAAAAAAAACGCTCTCCGCGATGGAGTCCGCGCTTTCGGACGAGGGGTATGCCCTCTTTGTTTCGCAAAAAAACGCAAAAGTGGTAGACGTCACACCGGAGGATCTCTACGATGTGGGCACCATCTGCCGTATCAGGCAGGTGTTTCGCATTCAAAACGACACGGTGCACCTGTTGGTGACGGGTGTTGCGCGCGCGAAAATCGCGCACGTGATCTCCGAAAACCCGCACTACACCGCGCAGTTGGAGATTTTTGAGGACGCCGAGCCGGATGAATACACGGTAGAGGCCCTACGCCGCCGGTTGAGCGAAGGCTTTACCGAGCATGCGGGACAACGCGACCGCCTGACGCAGGATCAAAAGGACGCGGTGCTCTCAACCCAGTCGCTCTCCGAACTTACGGATGCGATTGCGCAGCACGTGGTCAGCAAGATCGAGGACAAGCAAAAGCTCATCGAGCAGACGGATCTGGTTTCGCGCGCGGCAAATCTGCTCGGCATCATCGAAAACGAACTGATGATCATGCAGGTGGATCGCCGCATCGCGGGCAAGATCAAAGCAGCGGTCGAGCGCAACCAGAAGGAGTTTGTGCTGCGTGAGCAGCTCAAAGCCGTGCAGGAAGAGCTTGGCGATGATGACGACGATGCGCTGGATGGATACCGCGAGCGCGCGGAGAAGAAGAATCTCTCGCCTGAGGTGCGAAAAGCACTCAATAAACAACTGGATCGCTTTGCTTCCCTGCCGGGAGGCTCACATGAGGCGCCCATGGCGCAGGCGTATATCGAGCTCATCCTCGATTTGCCCTGGTCGGAGGAAACGGTGGATAACCTTGACCTTGCGCACGCAAGAAAGGTGCTCGACCGCGACCATTTCGGCATGGAAAAGGTAAAGACCCGCATCATTGAAACACTCGCCGTGCAGCGGCTGACGAATAACCCGCAGGGGCAGATCCTTTGCCTCGTGGGCCCGCCGGGCGTCGGCAAAACGTCTATCGTGCGCGGCATTGCGGAGGCGATGGGGCGAAAGTTCGTCCGCATGAGCCTAGGCGGCGTGCATGACGAGGCGGAGATTCGTGGACACCGGCGCACCTACATCGGCGCGCAGCCCGGCCGCGTGATCGAGGCCATGCGAAAGGCTGGTTCGATCAACCCCGTGCTCCTGTTCGACGAAATCGACAAACTCGGCAAGGATATGCGCGGAGACCCGTCCAGCGCGATGCTGGAGGTGCTCGACAGCGCGCAAAACTTTGCGTTTGCCGATCATTTCCTCGAGCTGCCGTTTGATTTGAGCCGCGCCATGATGATCACCACCGCCAACGACGCCGGCTCGATTCCTCGCCCGCTGCTCGACCGTATGGAGATCATCGAGGTACCGAGCTATCTCTTCGACGAAAAGCTGGAAATCGCCCGCTGCCACCTGCTCCCCAAGCAGATGGAAAAGCACGGGCTGAAGAAGACAAACCTGCGTATGCCGGACGCGGCGCTGGGAATCCTCATCGGTGGCTACACCCGCGAGGCGGGTGTGCGTGAGCTCGAGCGCGTGATCGCAAGCGTTTGCCGCAAAGCCGCGTGCGATCTCGCCGAGGGAAAATCGCGCATCACACTCACCGAAGGCCGCATCACCGAATGGTTGGGGCCGCAGAAGTTCAAAAAGAACGAGCCGCTGCGCCCGGATACGGTCGGCGTGGTCACAGGCCTTGCCTGGACGAGTGTCGGCGGCGAAACGCTGGAGGTTGAGGGCGCGGCGGTGCCCGGCAAGGGTATCCTGCAGCTCACGGGCCAACTTGGCGACGTGATGCAGGAGTCCGCAAAAGCCGCGATGACGTATGTGCGCGCCAACACCGCCCGCTTTGGCATTGATCCCGCGTTTTTAGAGACGCTGGACGTTCACATCCACGTGCCCGAAGGTGCAGTCCCCAAGGACGGCCCCTCCGCGGGCGTTGCGATGGCAACGGCGCTGGTCTCCGCGCTCACCGGCATTCCGGTGAAGAGCTCGGTGGCCATGACGGGCGAGGTCACCCTGCGCGGACGCGTGCTGCCCATCGGGGGCCTGCGCGAGAAGCTGCTTGCCGCTGTGCGTGCAGGCGTTGAGCGCGTGGTACTGCCAAAGGCCAATCGGGAGGATCTCTTCGACGTGCCCGCGGACATCAAGAGCGCGCTGAAGATCGATTATGCCGAGACGGTGGACGACGTGCTGCACGTTGCGCTCACCATGCACCCGCACGGACAGGAACCCCGGCTGAATTTACCGGGGCTGGATATGACGCATGAAGCAGTTCGCCATTAATCAGGCATCGTTTGTCACAAGCGTTGGGCAGGGTCAAAAATACCCTGCCCCGCTTGCGTGCGAGATCGCGGTGGTCGGCCGCAGCAACGTGGGCAAAAGCAGCCTCATCAACTGCCTGACCAACAACTATAAGCTTGCAAAGACGTCTCAAACGCCGGGCAAAACGCGCTTGGTCAATTACTTTCTGCTCAACAACGCCTTCTATCTGGTCGACCTGCCGGGCTATGGCTTTGCCAAGCGCAGCAAAAGCGAGCGGACAGAGTGGGGCGACCTGATCGGCAGCTACATGAGCAGCGGCAGGCCAAAGCATTTATTCTTGCTCATCGACATCCGGCATGAACCCTCGCCGGAGGATCGCCAGATGTTTCAGTGGACGCTGCATGCCGGCGTTCCGTTTACGCTGGTTGCCACTAAGGCAGACAAGATCGGCAAATCCCAGCGCGTGATCGCCGCCAATAAAGCGGCGAAGCTTCTCGGCGCGCCACCGTTTGCCCTTCCGTTTTCGGCGGAGGAAAAGATCGGCAGAGATGCGCTTATGGAGCGAATCGGGCAAATATACGAAGACGCGGCGCAGCAGGCGCAACGCGTGAATGAGACGGAACTGCTGTTTGCAAGCGCTGCGGTTACCTTTGCCGAGGCCGAGGCGGAATCAAACGAGGCAGAGGACGTTTAGACGCGCGAAACAGGGCATTTTTTGCTTCATCCTTGCCCGCCGAGCGGGCAATTTTCGTCAATAATAACTTTTCCTTGACATGCATAAAAAACTTTAGCATAATACCAAACGTAACGTTTGGTATCAAAGGCAGGGCGAATAGCTATGGCATTGCATAAGTGCCCGAAGTGTGAATTGAACTACATCCGCGAAGACGAAGAGTATTGCGACGTTTGCAAGCGCGCAATGAAGCGCGCACTGGCGCGCATACGGCCCGTCGTCGAAGAAACAGACGAGGACGAGGTCCTTGTGTGTTCCGAGTGCGGAGAAGCACGCGTGGTGCGCGGCGGCGAATTTTGCCTCTCCTGCCTGAAAGAGAAAAAGCGGCAGGTGGAGCTGGAGAATGCTTCCGTTATGACCGCGCATGACGATTTTGACGACGAAGACCTCCTGGACGACGACGAAGACCTCGACGCCGAAGAGGAGTGAATCAAGAGTAGAACACCGCGTGATGCGGTTGAGAGGAGCGGCTGGATGCAGATATATGCCATTGCGGACTTGCATCTTTCGCTCACCTCAGAAAAACCCATGGACGTGTTTGGCGAGGCCTGGCGTGGCCATGCGGAAAAACTGGAGCGGAACTGGCGTGAGCGCGTTTTAGAGGACGATCTCGTGCTGATTCCCGGCGATATCAGTTGGGCAATGCAGCTTCATGCCGCATTGCCCGATCTTTTGTTTATCGGCAATCTACCGGGTAGAAAGATCCTGCTCAAGGGCAATCACGACTATTGGTGGAGCGCCATCGGCCGTGTACGCGCTTCCCTTCCAGCGGGCATGCGCGCGCTGCAGAACGACTCGATTGTAGAAGGCGACGTCGGCATCTGCGGCAGCCGCGGCTGGCTCTGCCCCGGCAGCAGCAATTTTAGCGCGGAGGATCAAAAGATCTATCTGCGGGAGCTGGATCGCCTCACGCTCTCGCTGCAATCGTTACCGGAGGTTGAGATTAAGATCGCCATGCTGCATTTCCCTCCATTTCAGGATAAGGACCGCGCCAGCGGAGTTACCGAGCGGCTAGAAGAGGCCGGCGTGAAAATCGCCGTCTATGGGCATCTGCACGGAGAGGCGAACCGCTATGCGTTTGAGGGAGAGAAAAACGGAATCGTCTATCACTGCGTCGCCGCGGACAAGCTGGATTTTATGCCGAAACGGATCTACGGATAGTTTTATGATATTTAATGAGAGCTGTTTGGAAAGAATCATCCTTTCT